>JAGFXS010000021.1 GCA_017861415.1 Bacillota bacterium | reverse complement strand
CCCCACAATGTGATGGTCGGTATCAACATTCTTGTTAATTTCGGAGCGGTCAATGTCGATATGAACGATTTTGGCGTGTCGGGCAAAGGTGTCGAGCTTCAGGGCCACCCGATCGGAGAAGCGGCAGCCGATGGCAATGAGGAGATCGCAACGGTCACAGGCTGTGTTGGATGCCTGAGTACCATGCATGCCGATCATACCAGTGACCAGAGGATTTCTCCCCTCGATGGCACCGGCACCCATTAGAGTCAGGGCTACTGGTGCATCAATCCGCTCAGCGAAGGTCTTAAACTCCCGATGGGCTCTGCTTCTCACCACACCGCCGCCGCACATTATCAGGGGCTTTTTCGAGGCCGCGATCATATCCACCAACTTATCTAAATCTTCGTGATCCGGCTCCGGGTTTTTCAGGTCATGGGTGTGGGTGGAGGATCGGCGAATGAGGGCCCGGAGCCGTCCGCTGGAAGCGTGCTTCTCTCTGGAAAGAGGGATGTAATCTGCCCGCTCCGCCGTCACGTTCTTCATAATGTCAATCAGAACAGGGCCGGGCCGACCACCCTTTGCAACGGCGAAGGCCTCACGGATGATATCGGCCAGGCTGCCCACATCCCGCACCAAATAGTTGCACTTTGTGATAGGCATGGTGATGCCCACAATGTCCACCTCCTGGAAGGAGTCCTTGCCTATGAGCTCTTCGGAAACGTTACAGGTGATAAAAACCACGGGGACGGAGTCCATGTAGGCAGTGGCGATGCCGGTAACCAGATTGGTGGCACCGGGGCCGGATGTGGCAAAACAGACCCCTACCTTATTTGTACTGCGTGCATAGCCGTCCGCTGCGTGGGACGCCCCCTGCTCGTGGGAGGTCAGAATGTGCCGGATGCGATCCTGGTAGTGATAAAGCTCATCATACACATTCAGGATGGTACCCCCAGGATAGCCGAAGATGGTGTCTACCTCCTGCTCCAAGAGGCATTCCATCAATATCTTTGCGCCGGTCATTTCCATACTGTAATCTCATCCTCTCAAACATTTAAAAAAGCCCTGCGGTCTTTTCGTCAGACCGCAGGGCTTGTAAGTTCACTGTAAAATTTATTTGGGAGCTTTTCTGATTTCTACGAATGCAGCTTCCCTTATAATTCTCACGCGTTACAATCCAACATGGGTATGACTTTAGGCATTATTCTAATTCGTACTACGGATACTAGTACTAGAATAATGCTGACAAGCCGCACCTTAATTGTATGCAAGAACTTGTTCATAATTATATACTCCAATGTGTGTTGTTTCCTTGGCATTTGCTTTTTATTTAAGATAGCACCTGCAGGCGAATGTGTCAATCATCCCAGCTAAATTTAATATGAAAATGCAATTTTATTCAAAGTAGATTCATCTTCCTTGTCTGTTATCACGAAAAAACTTCAAAACCATGTTGGCATCTCGTTTTATGGTTCAACAGATTGTCAACTGTTTTCCATTTTACCCTTCAAAATTTCCGCCATCAGTGAATCGTGGAGACCGTTTAGTTCCTTTTAACTGCGTGCCATTTATCTAAAAAAATCAATTGGGGAAGACAGGCTGGTAGCCTTGTGCTATACTGGTTTACAAAATCCCGCGTATCCGGCGGGCAAAAGAAGGGAGCCCGCCATCATGGACAGTCTTCTTTTCAGTTTGCGGGCCACCGTCCCTGTGTTCCTGCTCATCGTCCTGGGAGGACTCTTCCGGAAGGTTGGGCTTTTGGACAAGGCTTTTTGTCAGACCAGTGACCGTTTGGTGTTCAGTGTTGCTCTGCCGGTAATGCTTTTTTGTGATATGGCGACCACGGACCTTCGCACCAATTTTAATGGTACGTACCTTCTCTTTTGCGCCGGTGTCACCACTGTTATCTTTTTTACCATCTGGGGCGGCGCCCGGCTGCTGATCCGAGATAAAACTCTTGTGGGGGAATTTGTACAGGTATCCTACCGCTCTAGCGCCGCCATACTAGGCTGCGCCATTATAAAGGGGATGTATGGTACCGTTGGAATGGCGCCCCTCATGATTTTAGGTAGTGTCCCCTTGTTTAATATATATGCTGTTCTGGTACTAACCCTAGAAGGCCCCCATGCAGGGGAGGGCGCCCTCTCCCTGCGGCTGAAAAGTGCCATTGCAAGCATTATAAGAAACCCCATCATTCTCAGCATATTGGCAGGGTTGATTCCCTCCTTATTAGGGGTCTCCGCCTTCCCGCCCATTATAGACAAAACCTTGGGCAGCCTCTCCGCTCTGGCCACTCCCTTGGCTCTCCTCTCCATCGGGGCCAGCTTCCAGGGGAGGCGCGCCCTAGATCTGCTTCCTCTTTCCTCTGTGGCTGCCTCCCTGAAGCTTCTCGTTTTGCCCGCCCTGTTTTTGCCCTTAGCCGTGCACCTAGGCTTTACTGGAACCAGCCTTGTGGCGCTCATTATTATGCTGGGCAGCACCTCCACCCCCACCTGCTACATCATGGCCCGGAATCTGGGGCACAAGGGTGCCCTTTCTGTAAGCGTTATTGTCCTCACTACCGCGCTCTCCGCCTTCACCCTGACCTTCTGGATATTCCTGGCCCGGTTTTGGGGCTATCTTGTGTAATAGGAGTTCTTTATCATGTCAACCCCATTGGATCATCTTCGGGCCAAAATGGCCAGCCGCGGTGTCCATGCCATCCTGGTACCCACCGCGGATTTTCACGACAGCGATCATGCCGGCCCTTACTTTGCTTGCCGCGCCTGGCTCTCCGGCTTTACCGGTTCCGCCGGTACCTTGCTGATTCTGGCGGACTGGGCGGGACTCTGGACAGACAGCCGTTACTACCTGCAGGCCGAGGTGCAACTGTCTGATACAGGTATCACTTTGATGAAAAGCGGCCTTCCCGATACACCCACTCTGGAATCCATGCTAGAAACATCCCTGAAGGAGGGCCAGACCCTGGCCTGTGACGGTCGCTGTGTCAGTTCCCACCGTGCGGAAGACCTCCGGAAACGCCTGACACCTCTGGGCATCACGTTGCGCTGTGACCTGGATCTGGTAGGTGATGTGTGGATTGATCGTCCACCACGCTCAGCCCAGCCTCTCTGGGAATTGGATTGCCGATGGACAGGAGTCTCTCGGGCAGAAAAGCTTGCCTTCATCCGTGCGGATATGGAGCGTCTGGGGGCAGATCACTTCCTCCTCGCCACATTAGAGGACATCGCCTGGCTGTTAAATGTTCGAGGAAACGATTTACCCCACACCCCGGTGTTTTTCTCTTACCTGCTTTTGACGACTGCAGGGGGAACCCTGTTTGTCACCCCCGAGGCGGTCTCCCCTTCCATCAAAGCTGCGCTGGAGGCTGAGGGCCTTGCTGTCGCCTCCTATGACAGTATTTACCATCATGTCGCCAATCTGCCCGCCTTGTCCCGCGTATTAACCGATCGACGCCGGACCAGCTGCCGCCTGCTGGAGGCAATTCCTGCTACGGCTTCTATCATTGACCGACCTTCTCCCACGGAAAAGCGCAAGGCAGTGAAGAATCCGGTGGAGATTCGGAACATCCGTGCAGCTCATGTGAAAGACGGCGTGACACTCACCAGGTTTCTCTGCTGGCTCAAGATCTCCAGCGCCCCGTCAGTTGCTACGGAGCTTAGCGTCACCGACCATTTAGAATCCTTACGTCAGGAGCAGGAGGGTTATCTAAGCCCCAGTTTCCCACCCATCGTTGCCTACGGCCCAAATGGGGCGATTGTCCATTATTCCGCTACAGAGAAAAGCAATCAGCCTTTACAGGCAAAAAGCTTTCTTTTGGTGGATACCGGCGGCCACTATTGGGAAGGAACCACCGATTGCACCCGCACCGTCGCTCTAGGCCCTCTGTCACAGAAGGAGAAAGTTCACTACACCACCGTCCTGCGGGGGCATCTAAACCTTACCGCCGCCCGGTTTAAGGCTGGATGCACCGGCTCCAATCTCGACTATTTAGCCAAGGCTCCCCTCTGGGCCGAGGGCCTCGACTACGGCCATGGCACCGGCCACGGCGTGGGCTATCTCCTAAACGTACACGAGGGGCCTGTCTCCATCCACCTTCGCAACACGCCGGATGAGCCGCCCCTAGAGGCGGGTATGGTCATCTCCAATGAGCCAGGCCTTTATTTGGAAGGCCAATATGGCATTCGCTTGGAAAACCTACTTCTCTGCATACCCCAGGGCGAGAGCGTCTATGGCACTTTCCTGGGCTTTGAACCGCTCACCCTAGTTCCCTTTGATCTGGACGCGGTAGACCCCACTTTGCTTACCCCCCATGAAACAAAACTGCTGAACGGCTACCATCAGACAGTGCGGGAGACCCTTTCTCCTTATCTTAGCCCGTCAGAGCGGGTCTGGCTGGAGCAGGCCACCCACCCCATTTAGTCTGCCGCATAACGCACCCTTCTCCGCCTTCTGGCCCTCTGGCATCCTGTCTTTAATAGCAGTGTTAAAACCTATTGGATTTGGTTAAACTCGAAGTATGCCATTTTTTCCATAAACCTATTGACACTATGGGTTTATGGCGGTATACTACAATCAACCCATATTTCTTCTAGGATTTACCGCAATATTCTCACTTTTGGGGACAGGAGTGTTTTGTATGATTTACGCAGACCATGCTGCAACAACCAAGATCAGTACTGCAGCCAGAGACACCATGCTACAGACCATGGATCAATTTTGGGGCAACCCTTCCAGCCTGCATACTTTAGGACAAAAGGCGCAAGAGGTGCTCCAAGCATCAAGAAGTACCGTTGCCCGTCTAATCGGCGCGAATATGAAGGAAATTTACTTCACATCCGGCGGTAGTGAGGCTGATAATCAAGCTATCTATAGCGCCGCTTTTTTAGGTGCTAAAAAGGGCAAGCGCCACATTATTTCCACTACCATTGAGCATCACGCTGTGCTCCACAGCCTGGAAGCGTTGAAACGTCAGGGATATGACATCACTCTGGTGCCTGTGGATGAATCGGGCATTGTGAAGGTAGACGATGTTGTGGCTGCCATCCGGGAAGATACAGCACTCGTCACCGTCATGTTCGCCAACAATGAGATTGGCACCATTCAGCCCATCGGAGAAATTGGCGCTCTCTGCCGGGCAAGAGGGATCTTGTTCCATACCGATGCCGTTCAGGCGGCGGGACACCTTCATATTGACGTGAAGGATATGAACATCGACCTTTTATCCCTGTCCGGCCACAAGTTCCACGGCCCCCGGGGCGTGGGTGCCCTGTATGCCAGAAGTGGAATTCCACTGACCAGCCTCATTGAAGGCGGTGCTCAGGAACGGGGCAAGCGTGCCGGAACCGAGGATCTCCCCGCCATCGCTGGTATGGCCACCGCATTGGAAGAAGCCTGCCGGGACTTGGAAAAGAACACGGATTATGTCCGCAACCTCCGTGACACCCTCATTGCCGGCCTCTCACGCATCTCCCACAGCGCCTTAAATGGGGATTCCACGCGGCGCCTGCCCGGTAACGTGAACTTCTGCTTTGAGGGCATTGAGGGTGAGGCCCTGCTGCTCCTCCTCAATGCCAAGGGCATTGCCGCATCGTCGGGCTCCGCCTGCACCTCCGGCTCTCTGGATCCCAGTCATGTGCTCCTTGCCATCGGTCGGCCCCACGAGGTGGCCCACGGCTCCCTACGGCTGTCTCTGTCCGAGCACAACACCCCCGAGGAGGTCGAGACCATGATCTCCGCCGTTGCTGAAACCGTCACTTATCTGCGCAATATGTCTCCCGTGTGGAGCGCGTTGCTGAAGGGAGAAAAGAACTATGTTATACAGTGAAAAAGTTATGGATCATTTTATGAACCCCCGCAATGTTGGCACCATTGAGGATGCCGACGGCATTGGTGAGGTGGGCAACGCCAAGTGCGGCGACATCATGAAGATCTATCTGAAAATCAATGATGACGTGATCTCTGATGTGAAGTTTAATACCTTCGGCTGCGGCTCCGCCATCGCTTCCAGCTCTATTGCCACAGAGATGATTAAGGGTAAAACCGTGGCGGAAGCCCTCACCCTATCCAATAAGGCCGTGGTAGATGCCTTAGACGGCCTGCCCCCCGAGAAGATCCACTGCTCAGTACTGGCGGAAGAGGCTGTCAAGCTGGCCATTGAAGATTATCATCAGAAACAGGCCGTCTCCCCCTGAATGTTACACCCGCCGATCCCGGCGAGTCATATTTTTGGAGGCTAAACCATGACCATCAAGGAAATCCAGGAGGAGATCCTCCGACTAAAAAAAGAGACCGACACCTGTATCCTCGCCCACGCCTACCAATCCCGAGAAATCGTGGAGATCGCAGACTACATGGGCGACTCCTATGGTCTGAGCCTCAAGGCCGCTCAGACAGATGCCAAAAACGTTATGATGTGTGGCGTTCGCTTTATGGCGGAGAGTGTCAAAATGCTGGCCCCGGAGAAACGGGTCTATCTTCCCAATCCTCACGCAGGCTGCCCCATGGCAGATCAGATGGATAAGGCCTTGGTGGAGGGGCTACGGGCCCATTATCCAGGATACACAGTTGTGGCCTATATTAACACCACCGCCGAAGTGAAATCCGTCTGTGATGTCTGCGTCACTTCATCTTCCGCTGTTGAGATCATTCGCAACATCCCCAACAAGGATATTCTCTTCATTCCCGATTGCAACCTGGGTGATTATATCGCCAAGCAGCTTCCGGATAAGAACTTTAAACTGGTTCAGGGCGGATGCCCTACTCACATTCGGGCCAATGCACGCACCGTTGCAAAGACACGGGCGGAGTATCCAGGCGCCCTCCTGCTTGTCCACCCGGAATGCCTTCCCGAGGTGGTAGCCTCTGCTGATTTCGTTGGCAGTACCACGGCCATCATGGACTATGCTATCCAGAGCGACCACACGGATTTTATCATCGGAACCGAAAACAGCATCGTGTCCCACCTTCAGTACCAGCGCCCTGACAAAAACTTCTACCCTCTCACCGGGGATTTGATCTGTCAGAATATGAAGATCACCACCCTGCCTGATGTTCTACGCTGTCTTCAGGGCAGGGGCGGTGAGGAGATTGTCATGGAAGAGAGCCTACGCCTTCTGGCCAAACGTCCCATTGACGAGATGATCCGCCTGAGCCAGCCGGGCAAGTAATTGCCATTAGATTTTTAAACTTATTTGAAGCAAAAAATGGGCTGCCGAAGCACAACTTCGGCAGCCCATTTTATAAAAAGGGTTCTTCTGACCCTATGTAGACAGACAACCTGCGGTAAACAACTAGGTTATTTAACGTCTGCCTGTATTTGGTGTAGCCCTGCTGGTTACCCCTGGGGCTGATGTGGGTTCAGCTTCTAGGACTTCTCCCTTCCGCTTGATCACAGCACGAGTGAGGAGGATGTTCTCAATGGTAACCTTGAACTGCACTACGCTTAGCAGAAACAACTCCAGCTCCTCATCGGACATAGTCTCTGCAATGAGATTGGCCAGAGCCGTGACACCTATGGTCCCTCCACAGGGATTCATCGCTCCTCACCTCCCCAGTAGACGTATCTGCTTGCATGGAGATAGCATCTATACTCCATCATATTTCCGGGCAGGTGATCTGGCGCATAGTTATATCAGATTTTTGATTCTCCTTTGCTCGACAATCTTTTTTGTCTGTCTCTATTGTTACTGCTTACTTCATTCGACGTCCTGGTTCCCCCTCCATCTGAACCTTCAATTTTTCCAGTGCCTTTTTCTCGATGCGCGACACGTAGGAGCGAGAAATTCCGCATTGGGTGGCAATTTCTCGCTGTGTTCTGGGCGCTTTGTTGTCCATGCCATAGCGCATAGTGATAACCATAGCCTCACGGGGTGTCAGGCAATCTTGGATGCTTTGGCGCAATTTTTGGCAGGAATCTCTTGCATCCAAAACATCCAGCATATTGTCCTCTACGCTGATGACATCCATGAGAGAAAGAGAGTTCCCTTCCTGATCAGCATCCAGGGTTTCGGACAGGGAAACCTCTCCTTGCAGCTTTCTCTGCGACCGGAAATGCATTAGGATTTCATTTGCTATCCTCACAGAGCGGCTCATCAGAATCACTCAGTTCTGAGAAGTCCACCTCATCCTCAGAACCAAAGAGATAGAGCTCAATATTTTCCCCATCCCAGACCAGCTTCCTTACGCAGGTGCGGATAGCAGCTCGCTGCTGCTCTACGGTCATGGAGTCGATGGTTGCGGCGAAGGAGGTCACCATCTGGCGTAACAAGTCAAACTGCATATCCACCATAGCAGGGCCTGCGGTCAGACGCCTGAGCTCCTCGCTCTGCATTCGCAATCCTTCCGCTTGGCTGTGCAAATCCTCAATACGGCGCAGGAGATACTCTTCGGCAACGCTACCATATGCCTTTCCTAGCGTGCTCAGTAGTGCGCTAATTTCTCGTTCCTTCTCCCCCATCGCCTTTTGCAGCTGTTCCATTTGCTGATCATACTCTTCCCGGTTGCCCCGGATTAGCTGCTCACCCTGTTTCAAATACTGCATAAATTGGCTGTCCTGCTGGGGCAGCTTTTTGAGTTCCTCCACCACCATTTTGTCCAGTAGATTGCCATTGACATTACGGATCTTGCAGCGCTGACTGCGGCTTCGCTCTTTCATTTCGCAGACGTAGGAGAACATTCGCTCGCCGGCGGCATTCTCACGCTTAGATAGCTTAGGCCTCATGTAGTCACCACAGTCTCCGCACACCAGCAAGCCTGACAACAGCGCCACGTTGCTACGTGGCTTGCGATATCCCTTGCTACGGTTCTGTTCCAACAAATATTGCGCCTTAACCCAGTCAGCACCTTCAATTAAGCCCTGGTGGGCTCCGAGTGCCACAATCCACTCTTCCATGGGGCGAATTTGGTTGGTCCTGCCCGGCTTTTGCTCCGTGCGGTTATAGGCCATCACGCCACGATCCCCGTTAAAATCAGCTTGCTCGGCAAACAAATCCACGCCTTGCTCTTGGAAATAGTCCCACACCGCAGGGTCTGCCTTGGCGTAGACAGGATTTGTCAGGATACCCTTGATGGCAAATCGAGTGAAGTTCTTACCGTTCTTGGTCAAATAGTTTTGCTGAAGCAGGAACGCATCCGTGTTGGTAATAGAACGTGTCTCGAGAAACTTTGCATAAATTAACCGTATCAATTCCGCTTCCTCTGAAATGATTTTCAGTTTACAGGATTTGCGTACCTTACCATCCACCGTTAACCTCTGCACCTGTTCAGAGCCAAACCCCGTCGGTGTTGTCCCGCCCAACCAACGTCCGCTCTTCGCCAGCTCGTGCATATTATCCCTGATCCGCTCGGCAATCGTCTCTCTCTCCAGCTGTGAGAAAACCGAGGCAATATACATCATGGCGCGGCCCATGGGGGAATTGGTGTCAAACTGCTCCTTGATAGACACAAAGGAAATCTTCATGTCGTTTAAAGACTCAATCAATCCCGCAAAATCACCGATGTTACGGCTGATGCGGTCCAAGCGGTAGACCACAATGGTAGAGAGTTTTCCTCCCTTAGCATCCAGCATCATACGTTTAAACTGCGGGCGCTCTAAATTGCCGCCGGAAAAGCCCTCATCTTCGTAAATCAAGGCCCCATCCGCCGCTTCATCCCCACTGCTCACCCGAATGTACTGCCGGCAGAGCTCGATCTGGTTTTCGATGCTTTCACCTTTACCGGTAAATTTGGACTTTCGGGAGTAGATTGCAATGCATTTATGTTCTTTCACCACGTTCGCCCCGCATTTGTGATAATATTTTCATTCCTATCATAGCGTCCCGCAATAAAATGCAAGTGGGTGAGCACCCTCCTGAACATAATGGGGATCACTCCAAGCATATTAACTGTGCATCAGAAAGTCTTGTTAGTATCATGCCTTTCGGAGCGCGAGGAAATCACCCACCTTAGTGCAAAACCATGACAAATATAATGGTCGCCTAAAAAGCCTACCCATTCCGTTTCAGCTGCACCGCTGTCTCACATTTTTGCCCGCACAATGAATTGATTTAATTCTTCTTTTTCATCTTCAAGATTTTTCTCCGTAGCACTGAGCATAGCGGTCAAGCGGATTATGACCTGCTCAATTTGGCTCCTGATATCCTGCACCTGCATTTTGGATTGATTAATTTTATCCAACACTGCCCAATCAGCAAATAGTCCGTCAAAAAAGTAATCCGCAAAGGACAAAAAGCCGTCAATGCTGATCCGTATATCTGCCTGAATTGTCACGTCGGTCAGCTCTGTTTTAAAACGGCGCAACTGTACCTGCAAATACTCAACCTGCTGCTGAGCTTTATCCAGATGACTGTGCTTTGCCATATCCGATAGCAGCCCACCGCCCATCAAATCCCAAGTGCCCCAGCCTTCCGCACTATTAAGACTAGCTAGAATCTGATTGGTGGTCTCAAGCGCGGCCTGACCAGCCCCAAGCGCCTCTCGGATTTCTTTCCTCTGCCCCTCCAGATAAGAGATATGCTCCTCCATCCGAAGAATTTCCTCCGCACCTTGAGTGCCGAGGGATTTCACAGCCTCCAGCTTATCCTTCAGCATTTGCGCATATTGCTGCTCACATTCATTCAGTTCAGCAAACTCTGCCTCGTAGCGTTCGATATCCTCCTCGACCGCAGAAAGTTCACGTGCTGCAACGTCATACTTCACGCTGGCAGCATAGGCTTCTTCGCGCTCTTTATCCAACTTTTCATCCATCTTTCCAATAACTCCATAGAAGAAGGCGGCTAAACTACGGCCCTCCAGCCGCTTCACATCAGCTTGTTCGTACAACTTAGTTGCTCTAAGCACATCTACCTTGGCGCTCAAAGCCTCGCGTTGAATGTATAATTCTTTTAGTTTGGACGCTTTGTGCTTCTTTTGCTCAACTTGCCGAGAAAGAAGCTGTAATCTTTCATCATAATACGCCATTGAGAACTCCTCTCTATGCTAAACGTAGGGACCGGCCTGTTCCCAGGAATCATTGTTTCCATAGTACAGATCAAGAGATTTGATTTGATTTGCTTCACCTTCAGCGTGCATCAAAGTTTACGTCAAAGGGATATTTGCTTATGAGATACTCCCCTGTCACGGGGTTTTTATCTTCATAATCAGTATAAGCTAGGCAGTTCTCGCTGTAAAGCAAGGCATAACCTCGTTTTATCCCTTTCTTGCGCCCGTGTTCACGCTCTAAAGCCCTAATCGCCAATTTAAGCCTTGGATCATCGATCCGGAGCGCTTCTGGAATCCTTCCCGAGGCGTTTGTGGCAAGGCGGTCGCATACCATATAGTCTCGGAGGAGGGCCCCATCGACGTTTGATTGACCAGAGAAATAAGAAAACACCAAAGCGGTGAAATCGTCCAAAGATTTCTGGTTCTGATCTGTTTGGGACAGGAATACCCCAAACCGGCAGAAAAGCTCAAAGGGATTTTCCGTCATCCGGCTGAACAGGTAAGCCAGCGTGCCGCGAAATCGCCCACGGTTGTATAGCTTGTTCAGTGCGTGCTCGGTGTGATGAAGCTGTTCGAGGTCTTTTTCAGAGAGCCAGGGGGTTTTGGTTACCTCATAGGGTGGATTTTGACTGTATTCACAGGGGAACTGCTGGGGGTTTTCCCGCATTGGCGAGCCGTGAAGAAGCTTTAAAAAGCCGAGCTGAAGCATATGTGGACGCAGGGCAAAGGCAGTGTTGAAGCTGTCTATGAAACTGCTCATATCCTCATAAGGCAGTCCGGCGATCAGGTCAATGTGGATGTGGGTGTTACCTTTCAAGCGAAGTGCGGATATGTTTTCTTTCAGTCTGTCCACGTCAGTTCTGCGGTTTACTCCGGCAAGTGTTTTCGGATTGAAGCTCTGCAATCCGATTTCGAATTGCATGGAGCCAACGGGAAATAAAGCGGAACAACTCGTTCGCCCTGCTGCGGTGTGCGTTGAACGTACGGTCTACCAACTTGACAGTTTGGGTTCCGCTATTGGCAAGGAGTAAGAGCTCTTTTTTCACTCGTTCCATGTCGTAATACCGCACCCCACCGCAGCGCCCCGACAGGCAAAATGCACAGGAATAAGGACACCCACGGCTGGTTTCCAAATAGGCGATACGCCCGTTCAAGGCGGCAAAATACCGTTTGGTATAAGGACTGGGTGGGATCTCGCACGGCGTATAGGGTTCTGCTATTACTATTTCACTGCCTTTGCGGTAACAAAGACCCGGAATCCCTGCAACCTCTGTGCCGCCGCAAATTGCTAGAAGCAGCTCGGCGAACGGCTTTTCGCCTTCGCCAGAGATCACATAATCAACAAAAGGCGTGTTCTGAAGAACCTCTCCTACGTGATAGCTTACTTCCGGGCCACCCAGAACGATGACACATTCGCATAATTCTTGCTTTATTTGTTTCACAAGCTCAAATATTTCGGTTATGTTCCAAATATAACAGCAAAATCCCACCACTGTTGGGCTACGGGAAAGGATTCGCTCTAGCACATCCCGTGGCGCTTCGTTGATGGTTCCCTCAACCACACCGGCATTTATCCCATCACGTACATATTCCTCCAGTCCCGCCAATAGGCACCACGGAGCAAGTGACGAATGGATGTATTGTGAATTAAGGGAGCAGATAACGACGTTAATTTCTTTTTCCATATGTGATTTCCTCATTGTATCAGGACCATTTTATTGTATAAGAAGCTATCCTTGACCGTTAAACGTGATGAAACAAAATGCGCAGTTCAAATGCACTTTGATGCCACACTAATACCGCGCTGCCTCAACACACGGTTCAAATCGTTCAGCACACGCTTTTTGTCGGCGCTCCAGAGTGGAGCAATCAAATCTTTTTTTGGCCCGTCGCCAGTAAGACGATGTATGACAATACGCTCCGGCAGGATTTCCAGAGCATCGGCCACTAAATGGTAATATTCTTCCGGCTGGAGAATCTCAAACTCGCCCCGCC
>JAGFXS010000098.1 GCA_017861415.1 Bacillota bacterium | reverse complement strand
ATTTTTGAAAACGATACTCGTTTTCTGGAACAATTCTGAGGAAGGAGAGTGTAAATTATGTTATTATCCCGTAATTGGCTGAAGGAATTCGTTACCGTGGACGCGGATGACCACACCTTTGCCGAAGAGATGACACTCTCCGGCTCTAAAGTAGAAGCTACCCTAGATCTTGGGGCAGAGATTCTGGGCATTGTGGTGGGCAAGGTGCTGGACATCACCCGACACGAGAACTCCGACCACATGTGGGTCTGCCAAATCGACGTGGGCGGCGAAGCCCCCGTTCAAATCGTCACCGGCGCTCAGAACGTGAAAACCGGCGATCTGGTCCCCGTTGCCCAGGACGGCAGCATCCTCCCCGGCGGTATGAAGATTGCCACCAGCGAGCTGCGTGGCGTGCGCTCCGAGGGTATGCTCTGCTCCATTCAGGAGCTGAACCTCACGAAAAACGACTTCCCCGATGCCGCCGAGGACGGCATCTTTATCCTCAACGACGAGCCCTGTACCGTGGGTCAGGATATCCGGGAGGTCATCGGTATGAATGACCGGGTGGTGGAGTTTGAAATCACTCCCAACCGACCCGATTGCCTATCCGTGATCGGACTGGCCCGGGAAGCCGCCGCCACCTTCCGAACACCACTGACCCTCCACGAGCCTGTCGTAAAGGGCGGCGGCGAAGGCGACCTTTTCTCTCTGCTGGACGTTGAGGTGCCCGCTGTGGATCTTTGCCCCCGTTACACCGCCCGGATGGTACGGAACGTGAAGATCGCTCCCTCCCCCAAGTGGCTCAGAGAGCGCCTGCGGGCCTCCGGCGTGCGTCCCATTAACAACATCGTGGATATCACCAACTATGTGATGCTGGAGTACGGCCAGCCCATGCACGCCTTTGATTATCGCTATGTGAAGGGCGGAAAAATCATTGTACGCCGAGCAGAAGAGGGAGAAACCCTCACCACTCTAGACGGAAATGAAAGAGTGCTCCAAGGCTCCGCGCTGGTCATCGCCGACGAGCACCGCGCCGTGGGGTTAGCGGGCATCATGGGCGGAGAGAACAGCGAAATCGTAGCAGACACCGTGGATGTTGTTTTTGAGTCCGCAAACTTTAACGGCACCTGCATTCGCAAGACCGCCCTCTCCTTGGGCATGCGGACAGAGGCCTCCGCCAAGTTTGAAAAAGGATTGGATATCCTGAACACCCTGCCCGCTGTTAACCGCGCCTGTGAGCTAGTGGAGCTTCTTGGAGCCGGTAAGGTGCTGGACGGCGTGATCGATGTTCTCAACTACGTCCCCCATCCAACCACACTAGAATTGCGTCCTGCCAAAATTAACGCCCTGCTGGGAACCGAGGTCCCCACCGAAGATATGGCGACCTATCTGCAAAGCTTGGGCTTTACGGTGGAAGGAGAAACTGTCACCGTCCCCTCTTGGCGGGGCGATGTGGCTCATTATTCCGACCTAGCCGAGGAAGTGGCCCGGATGTACGGCTACAACAACATCCCTATCACCGCTATGCGGGGCGAGACCACCCGGGGGGGCTATTCTCCTGAGGAAGTGCTGGAGCGGAAGCTGGGAAGCCTCTGCCGTGCCATGGGCTACAACGAGATCATCACCTATTCTTTCATCAGCCCCACCTACTATGATAAAATTCGTCTTCCTGGGGACTCCGCCCTGCGGGATTCCATTACCATCATGAACCCACTGGGTGAAGACACCTCCATCATGCGTACCACCATCCTGCCCTCCATGCTGGAGATTTTGGCCCGGAACTACAACTACCGCAACAAGTCCGTACAGCTCTATGAACTGGGCCGCACCTATTTTGCCCGTGAGGATGGCCTGGCCAACGAGCCTAAGGTGCTGTCATTGGGCGCTTACGACTCGGATTTCTTCACCCTCAAGGGCAGTGTTGAGGCCATCCTTTCCGCCCTACGGGTGAAGGACGTGGTATTTATTCCCGAGCACGAGAATCCCTCGTACCACCCCGGCCGCTGCGCCAAGGTATATACAGGTGGTCGGCTGATGGGCGTGCTGGGTCAGATCCACCCCGCAGTGGCTGCCAACTACGGCGTGGACACAAGCCTTTACTGCGCTGAACTTGCCTTTGACGTCCTCTTCCAGTCTCAGGGTGACACCCCCGTATATGTACCCCTGCCTAAGTTCCCGGCTATGACCCGTGACATTGCTCTTCTGGTGAGGGATGACGTCTCTGTGGGCATGCTGGAAGACTGCATCCGCCGCTCCGGCGGTGAGCTCCTCCGTTCCATAGCCCTCTTTGATATCTACACCGGAGACCAACTACCCTCCGGCACAAAGAGCGTCGCCTTTAACTTGGTGCTTCGGGCCGAAGACCGCAGTCTCACCACCCCTGAAGCAGACAATGAGATTGCCTCCATCCTGGCCGGACTGGAACAGGAGCTGGGCGCCACCCTTCGTTGATTCTCCCCCGAATTTCACGTTTTTCCTCTTTACTTTCCAAGGCCGATTGTGGTAAGATAGAGCCATCTTTGAATTCAAACGAGGTGAGGTTTTTATGGGCTCGGATTATACCCGCAAATTTCAGATCACGCAGGACAAAAGCGAAGAGATTAGATCTGTTCTGACATGTGTCTACGATGCGCTTCAGCAAAAAGGATATAATCCCATCAACCAGATTGTAGGTTATATCCTATCGGAAGACCCCACCTATATCACCAATTATAATAATGCCCGCACCCTCATCCGTCAGCTGGATCGGGACGAGCTCCTACAGGAACTGGTGAAGCAGTACCTTTCTTGACCTAAACTCCCCACAAAACACAACAAACAGCACCTCCAATTTGGAGGTGCTGTTTTTATATTCGCCGCTTGATTGCCGGTTCGAAAGAATTGGTTTATGCCAGGAAAACCCGGTGGAAGACCTTCTTCCCCTTCTTAATGATAACGCCCTCGCCGGCAAGCTGCTCCCGGGTGACGAAGGCGTTTACATCCAGCACCTTTTCACCTGAAATCTCCACGCCGCCCTGCTGAACCAGACGCCGGGCCTCTCCCTTGGAGGGGGCTAATTTGCTTCTTACCATCATGTCCAGAACGGCGATGGCGCCGTCGGTAATATCTTCCCCAGAAAGCTCTGTACTGGGCATATTGGCGATATCGCCACCGTTCTGGAAAAGGCCGCGCGCTGTTTCCTGGGCCTTCACCGCCTCTTCCTTTCCGTGGATCATCTGGGTAAGCTCGAAGGCTAAAATCTCCTTGGCCTGGTTGAGCTGGCTCCCCTCCCACTGATCCATGGCGTCAATCTCCTCTAAGGGCAGGAAGGTAAGCATACGGATGCATTTGAGCACGTCTGCGTCAGCCACGTTGCGCCAGTACTGGTAAAAATCATAGGGAGAAGTCTTGTTGGGATCCAGCCAGACAGCGCCGCCCATGGTCTTGCCCATCTTCTGTCCCTCGGAGGTGAGGAGGAGGGTGATGGTCATGGCAAAAGCGTCTTTACTCAGCTTGCGGCGAATCAGCTCGGTGCCCGCCAACATATTTGACCACTGGTCGTCGCCGCCAAATTGCATGTTACAGCCGTAATTCTGGTACAGATGGTAAAAGTCATAGGCCTGCATGATCATATAGTTGAACTCAAAGAAGCTCAGGCCCTTTTCCATCCGATTTTTGTAGCATTCCGCCCGAAGCATGTTGTTTACCGAGAAGTGGGCACCTACCTCCCGCAGCAGCTGGATATAGTTGAGATCCATGAGCCAGTCGGCGTTGTTCACCATGATGGCCTTGCCCTCACCGAACTCAATGAATTTCTCCATTTGTTTTTTAAAGCATTCGCAATTGTGGGCAATGGTCTCTGCGGTCATCACCGTACGCATATCCGTCCGCCCAGAGGGATCGCCCACCATTCCGGTGCCGCCGCCGATCAGGGCGATAGGACGGTTCCCCGCCATCTGTAGGCGCTTCATCAGGCTAAGGGCCATGAAGTGCCCCACATGGAGGGAGTCCGCAGTGGGGTCAAAACCGATATAAAATACAGCCTTCCCCTCGTTAACCAAATCCCGAATTTCTGTCTCGTCCGTCACCTGAGCGATCAGGCCGCGGGCTACCAATTCCTCGTAAATATTCATGATTGTTGTCGCTCCTTTTTAATAATCGTTCCGGAAAACAGAAAACGCCCCCTGTCTTCCCGACAGAGGGCGATAAATCGCGGTACCACCTCTTGATTCACCGTTTCCTCACGAAAACGGCCTCCACGGGTTCTCCGCCTCACGACAGACAACCCTCGCGCGGTAACGGGCGCACCCGACACTGTCCTACCAGGCGGAATGACGCCCTTCAGCAGGCTGCTCCGGGATGTATTTCACGACTGTGGCTCCCCCTCTTTCAGCAAAACGAGGTCTCTCTGTCCAGCCCCAAAACCGTTACTTCTTCCCATCATCGCAGTTAAACTATTTAATTCCCTAAGGTTTCCTTAGTATATGTCATGAAAAATCATTTGTCAAGCTTGATACATACCCTTTTTCAGGGCCTCTGCCTGGGCCAGCAATTCCTCGGCCCCTTGCCGAATGGCCTCCGTCACATGGACACCACCGGTGAGTCTTGCCAGCTCCTCCCGGCGATCCTCCCGGCTTAGGGCGGCAACTTCCGTATAGGTTCGCCCGTCCCGCTCCCCCTTCTGCACCAAAAAGTGCAGATCTGCCATGGCGGCGATCTGGGGCAGGTGGGTCACACAGAGCACCTGCCGCTTTGTGCCTAGCGCCCCCATCTTCTCCGCTACTTTTTGGGCTGCCCGGCCGCTGACCCCGGCATCCACTTCGTCAAAGATCATGGTAGAGACTGTGTCGTTCTCCGTAAG
>JAGFXS010000097.1 GCA_017861415.1 Bacillota bacterium | reverse complement strand
GCTGGGATGCCGAAGGAGGCCTTTTGGAGCTTTCTGGCAGAGGATTGGCAGCGCTGCTTCTGGACAATGAAGCTCAGGGTGCGGATTTCGGCACAGCCACACTGGAGGAAATTCTCCGGCGCTATGTGACACCCTTTGGCATCAGCCGGGGAGATAATGTGCGGCTGCCGCCGGTATCCGGCTTTTCTGTCCAGACCGGAAGCAGCTGCTGGCAGGTGCTCTATCAATTCGCCCGGTATCACGGGGGCGTGGCGCCTCGCCTGGATCCCCAAGGCAGACTCATGCTCTCGCCCCTGCCTCAAATGGAAAGCAATACCGTTCTGGATGGATCCCTGCCCGTTCTCAAACGGGTCTGGCGGTATCAGCGCTACGGGGTTCTCTCCAAAGTCCGGGTGGTTAACCGGGTGACATTGGCCGCCCAGGATGTGGTCGACGACGACTTCCAGCGAAAAGGGGGTTGTGCTTCGAGGGTTTTGACTGTCCCTAGGCGAACAGGATTCCAGACTATGCGTTACAGCGGCCGCTTTCAGCTGGACAAATCAAAAAGAATCAAAAAGCCGGATGAAAACCATCAGTCTAACTATGGGAGCGCCCTTTGTGGCCTTTCCGGGAGAGCTGCTTCGGGTCAACCTGACAGGCTGGCAGGTAAGTGGTCTGTGGCGGGTGACGGAGGCCGTGGTGGAAATGGATCAGGACGGGTACAAAACCCGGTTGGAGCTGGGCGCGCCGGAGGCAGTCCTGTAAGCAGCAAAGGAGAACTTTTAATGTGGATAGCAAACAGAAAACAGCGGGAGATTCCCCAAGAGTCCACCGCAGAGCTGGGGACGGTGACCCTCACGGGGCAATCCACCGGCGTTTATCTCGACGGCGAGCGGCGGAACGTAGCTGTTCTGGCACCGAGAGGTTATCACTGGGCCCCTCAGAGGGAGGAGGAGTCTCTAGTGCTCAGCTGCGGCGAGGAGCGCGCACCCTGTATCATCGGCATGCGGAATCAGGGGGCGGGGGAGCATAGCCCGGGGCCGGGAGAGGTGTGGATTTCCGTTGCTCCGGCATCGGGAATTCATTTGAAAAGCGACGGATCCATTGAACTAGTGGGGCCGGTTTATATAAACGGGAATCTTTTGGAGGTTCCGTCTGATGAGGAGGCGTGATATGCTGCTGAGAAATGGAGATTATCTGCCCGATGGCGCGGGGGGCTTTCAAACCGCCCTGGGAGAAGAGGAGCTGCTGGATCGGGTGCTCTTCCGCCTCACCGCCCGTCGGGGCGCCTTTCCTCTCATTCCGGCCCTGGGCAGCAAGTTCTATCGCTTGGATAAGGAGAAAAGCGGCAGGAGAGAGGCTATGGCCCGGCAATTTGCGCAGGAAGCCCTGGAGGGCGAAGACGGCCTGGAGGTTTTGTCCGTCTCTCTAGAGGAGAAGCGGGGGTGGCTGACCATCCATCTTCTCTGGGAGGGCGAGCCCCTGACCGTGACATGGAAAGGGTGACAGGATGACGGAAACAATCAAAACTGTGGAGGAACTCTATCGGGAAATGCTGGAGCTGTTTCAAGAGGAGACGGGGGTCAGCATCCGAGAGACTAGTGAAATGGCAGTGCGCTTCTATGCCGTAGCCACCCAGATCTATGGGCTCTATGTCCAGAACCGCTGGACTCTGGCCCAGTGTTTCCCCCAGACCGCAACAGGCGAATACCTGGATAATCATGCGGTTCTGCGCGGACTGGAGAGAAAACAGGCCGGAAAGGCCGAAGGCGTTCTCCGCTTCTCTGTGGAAGTACCGGGTACAGCCAGCCTCGCTATCCCTTCAGGCACCGTGTGCATGACAGCGGGGCTGGTTGCCTTTGAGACCACCGCGGAGGCGCTGCTCCCAGCCGGGGAGAGTTGGGTGGACGTCCCCGCATGGGCCGTGGTATCGGGAGAGAGCGGCAATGTGCCTGCGGGTAGTATCCGGGCCATGTCCGTACCCCCCTTGGGGATCAGCGGCTGCACCAATCCCTGGGCTTTTACAGGTGGCACCGAAACGGAAGGCGACGAAGGGCTACGGGGTCGCATTCTGGAAACCTATCGGCGCATGCCAAACGGTGCTAACGCTGCCTTTTATGAGAGGGAAGCCCTGTCCGTCTCCCAGGTGGCTGCGGTCAACGTTATTGGCAGGGCCAGAGGGCGAGGTACCGTGGATGTGGTTCTGGCCGGAGCGGCGGGAG
Organism: Bacillota bacterium; assembly: GCA_017861415.1. Lineage (GTDB taxonomy): Bacteria > Bacillota > Clostridia > Oscillospirales > Oscillospiraceae > Evtepia. Next base: position 3,203 of record JAGFXS010000097.1, on the reverse strand, counting down.
ATCTGCCCTCACAGGTCATTCAGGAGGTTCTGGATCATTTGGCGGAAAAAAGGGAAATTGCCGTGGATCTTGAGGTGCGAAATCCCACCAATACGTCAGTTGTGGTGCGGGTAAAAGTTGCTCCAGAGGATGGAGCCAGCTTTCAAACTATAAAAAGCGCAGTGGAGCAGAAGTTAGGTGCCTATTTTGATGGCAGGCTCCTAGGAAAGCCCGTGCTGCGGGCTAAGCTGGGTGAGCTGATCTACAGTGTATCGGGGGTGGCCAACTACCAGCTCGTACAGCCAGCAGCGGATCTGCCCGCCGTGCCGGGACAGCTGCCGAAGCTGGTCGCCCTGACGGTTGAGGTGCTCTCATGAACAGTGCCCAGGAAATGAGAAACCTGCTGGAGCCGCTGGGTACGTATCGCTGGGAGGGAAGCTTCCAGTGGGCGGAGCTCGGCTGCCTCGGCGCGGCCCTTGATCAGTGCGGACGGGAACTGGAGGACATACAGCGGGAGATGAGCTTGTCTGCCGCAGAGGAGGAAGGGTTGGAAGCAATCTGTAGCCTGTTGGCCCACCGACCCATGGCGCAGAATCCTGTTGCCCTCAGAAAGGCACTGACGGCCCTGCTGAATATCCGAGACGGAAGCTTCTCTCTCCAGGCTGTCAACGACAACTTGTCCGGCTGCGGACTGGTGGCCACAGCTGTGGAACTGGGAGAGCCAGACATTCTTCGGGTACACTTTCCCCAGGTGCCCGGCATTCCAGAGGATTTTTCAAAAATTCAAAAGATCATCGAAAACATCATCCCTTGCCATTTGGAGATCGAGTATTGGTTCTGGTATATCACCTGGACGCAGTTGGAGAGAAAAATCGCATCCTGGGCGCAGCTAGAAGGTTTAGGCCTATCCTGGAAGGCACTGGAGACCTATGTGGAACAAATTTCCGAGCCCTGAGCAGGAGAAGGACCCGCCTCTGGCGGGTCCTTTTTGTGCATAATTTTGTGGGTAACTCCCTTGACGAGAGCGGTAGATAAATGCTATGATGTGCGTACACCTAAAATTGAACACAATATCTTGTGTGCCATTGGGACGCAAAAGCAGATATAGACCAAAGAGGAGAGAGGGATCACACCATGACCGCAGTAAAACAGATTCGCAAGAGAGACGGACGTCTTAGCCCCTTTGATATCAGCAAAATTGCCCAGGCCATTGAAAAGGCCTTTGCGGCTACCTATAAGCCCGGATATGGGGAGACTGCGGAAAAACTGGCTCAGGAGGTGTGGGACCTTCTGGAGCGGGAAGATGTGGCTGATCCCGATGTGGAGCATATTCAAGATCTAGTGGAGCGAGTGCTTATGGACAGCGGCTATGTTCAGACGGCCAAGGCCTACATTCTCTATCGCTCTGAGCGTAGCCGCGCCCGCGAAATGAACACTCGCCTCATGAAGATTTACGAGGACATCACCTTCTCCTCCGCCGCCGAGAGCGACATTAAGCGGGAGAATGCCAACATCGACGGGGACACCGCCATGGGCTCTATGCTCAAGTTCGGCTCCGAGGGTGCAAAGCAGTTTTACGATATGTTCGTCCTCAATCCCGACCACGCCAGAGCCCACAGGGAGGGAGACATCCACATCCACGACCTGGATTTCCTGACGCTAACCACCACCTGCTGTCAGATTGACATTAAGAAACTTTTTAAGAACGGCTTCTCCACCGGGCACGGTACTCTCCGCGAACCCAATGACATTGCCTCCTATGCCGCGCTGGGCTGTATTGCCATCCAGTCCAATCAGAATGACCAGCACGGTGGTCAGTCTGTGCAGAATTTCGACTATGGTATGGCTGACGGTGTGCGGAAGACCTTTGTCCGGATCTACCGCCAGAACTTGGCCCGCGCCCTAATGCTTCTAGCTGGTCAGGAAGATCCTGAGTCGGAGATCAAGGGAATCATCGCTAGGGTAGAGCGGGAGACGGGACTTTGTCCCACACTGGAAGAATGCGGCGCCTATTTTGAGGCGGAGCTACCCCATCTCACCTCGCGCTACGGCGACGAAGAGGAGATGAAAAAGGCCCAGAGTTTTGCCCATTACCGTGCCGTCAAGGAGACGGACCGGGCTACCTATCAGGCCATGGAGGCGTTGATTCATAATCTGAACACCATGCACTCAAGAGCCGGGGCACAGACCCCCTTCTCCTCCATCAACTACGGCATGGACACCTCCCCCGAGGGGCGTATGGTGATGAAAAACCTGCTCTTGTCTACGGAGGCAGGCCTTGGCAACGGCGAGACACCCATCTTTCCCATTCAGATTTTTCGGGTTAAGGAAGGCGTCAACTACAACCCCGGCGAGCCCAACTACGACCTCTTTCAGCTTGCCATCCGCTGTAGTGCCAAGCGGCTGTTCCCCAACTTCTCCTTCCAGGATGCGCCATACAACCTGAAGTATTACAAAGAGGGCCAGCCAGAGACCGAAATCTCCTACATGGGCTGCAGAACCCGGGTCATCGCCAACGTCTATGATACGGAGAAGGAAATCTCCATCGGCCGGGGCAATCTCTCCTTTACCACCATCAATCTGCCCCGCCTGGCCATCAAGGCCAAGGGCGACGCTACTCTGTTTTTTGAGGATCTGGACCGGAAGATTGACCTCTGTATGAATCAGATGATAGAACGCTATGAAATTCAGGCCAGAAAAAAAGTCCGAAATTTCCCCTTCCTGATGGGACAGCACGTGTGGCTAGACTCCGAAACCCTGGGCTGGGACGACGAGATTCGAGAAATTCTCCGCCATGGAACCCTTTCCCTGGGCTTTATTGGCCTGGCCGAGACCCTCACCGTCCTAGTGGGGGAACACCACGGCCAGAGCGACAAGGCACGGGTGCTGGGTCTTGAGATTATCAGCCATATGAGAAGCAGACTGGATGCCGAAGCACAGAAGACCAAGATGAATTTTACGCTTTTAGCTACTCCCGCAGAAGGGCTCTCCGGCCGTTTCGTCCGTATGGACAAAAAGCGCTTCGGTGTGATCCCCGGGGTCACCGACAAAGAGTACTACACCAATTCCTTCCACATTCCTGTGGGCTTCCCCATCTCCGCCTATGACAAGATCTCCATTGAGGCCCCCTATCATGCCCTCACCAACGCCGGACACATCAGCTATATTGAGATGGACGGTGACCCCACGGAAAATCTCCAGGCCTTTGAGAATGTGATTCGCTT
>JAGFXS010000020.1 GCA_017861415.1 Bacillota bacterium | reverse complement strand
ATCACTGAGATCAAATGGGCGCAAGCCCCTAGTTAACTGAAAAACATTTTACCATAAGGAATTATCATTTGCAAGGCTTTTTTCCGCAATCCCCCCGGCGGCATGCCGTAAAAACTTGCATTGATGCAGGGACGTGTTCTATAATAGAGGGCGGAGTTTTTGATAAAGGAGCGGTTGGCCTCGTGGAATGGATCATGGTTGGGATTGGCGGGGCCATCGGCTCCTGCCTGCGGTATGGAATCACACTGGCGACGCTGCGGCTGGGATGGGTGTTCCCCTTAGGGACCTTACTGTCCAACGTGATTGCGGGGTTTGCCATTGGACTCATCGTCGGGCTGGAGGCGCAGTCCCTGTGCATTCCGCCACGCACGAAGCTCTTCCTGAATACGGGACTTTTGGGCGGGTTGAGCACCTTTTCCACCTTCAGTCTGGAAACTGTCAGACTGTATTCGGCGGGGAACTACCTCCATGCGGCGGGGAATGTGATCTTAAACCTTGGTTTAAGTCTTCTTGGCGTTGTTTTGGGGATGGTTCTGGCCAGAATCATCAAAAAAGTATAAACCGCCGCTTGCCGGGCTAAAGCAACCCCCTTCACCTTGGTGAAGGGGGTTTTGGTTTATGGAAACCGGAAGTAAATCGGTTGGATCTGGCTTCGGCTTACCAGATGGTCAAAAGCATCTTGGAGACCTCAGCACGGCTAACGCTGTCGCCGGGGCGCAGGTGACCCTCATATCCACCCACCACGCCCTGGCCCACCAGCGAGGCCACATAGGGTTTCGCCCAGGCGGGAAGGTCGGCGACATCGGTAAAGCTTGTAAGAGAAGCTTCGGGATAACCCTTCTCCTGGATACGGCCCAAGATGGTCATGGCCTCAGCCCGGGTAATGGGGGCGGTGGCGTTACCGTAAAGCTTCCCACCGGAGGAGGCTCCCTTCATGATGCCTAGGTCGTACATGGCCCTTACAGCATTTTGGGACCATTGGGGGATGGAGGCGGTATCGGCAAAGGGGAGGGACACGCCGGAATAGCTGGCCAGGTCGAGGCCCATCCAACGGGCGGTCATCAGAGCGAAGTCCCCTCTAGTGATGGAACGGTCTGGATAGAAATAGCTGCCGTCTTTCTCGGTCACGCCACTGACGATACCGCGGCCGGAGAGGTAGCTGGTGTAGGAGGCGGCCCAGTGGGAGGTCATATCCTTGAATGGAGCGGCGGCACTCTGGCCGGTGAGAGTCTGAGATGCTCTGCCAATGTTGCCGCTGGCGTCCGTAGCGATAACGGTGATCCGATGGGTGCCCTGGGAGAGACCGGAGAGGGTGGCGGTGAGACCGTCTCCCCCGGCGTTCAAGGTGAAGGGCATTGAGACGCCGTCCAGAAGCAGACGAAGCTGACTGGCCATAAAGGGTACGCCTGTGTTGTCCCGGGCCGTGGCGGTCACCGCGGTACCGCTGACGGTGAGACTAACCTGGGGCGGGGTGGTATCCGACTGGTTCTGGTTGGAGGTAGTCAGCTGATCCAGCCAAACGACTCCTCCGGCGCTGCCGGACAGGGAGAGCCTTGTGAGCACCGAGGCGTCGGCGGGGAGGGTGGCCCAGAGCTGCTTCCATCCGCTAAAATTCAGGGTGCCGAAGGTGAGGGTGTGGGATGTGCCGGAGGCATCCAGACAGGCGGCGTCTAGGGTGCTGCCGGAGTTATCCCCGTAGACCCACAGGGAGAGGTAGTTCGCCCGGTCGGGTAAGGTTAAATTACCGGATATCGCGCTACTGCCGCCGGTGGGGGTGTAGGTCCAGCGCAGACTCTGGCTGCCAAAGCGCACATAGTCGGCGGCCGTCTCCGGCTGCAAACTGCTGCCCGGGCCGGCAGTAAGGGAGCCGTTGCCCTCAAAATTATCTAAGAGGTCGAAACGGGAATCGGAGGAGACGGCAACAGGGATAGTAACAGCAAAGTTCCCTGCCGCTACCTTGATGGTACCGCTGGCGCTCTGTGTTCCTGCGGTGAAGACACCCTGATCGGTGATGGTTCCCAGTTTGGGATCGGAGAGACTCCAAGTAAAGCTGGAGGTCTCGGTTTTCAGGGGGATCAGTTTCCAAATGGCCCGGGCGGACAATTCCACCGATTCCTTGGCGGAGAGAGATAAGCTGGTGATATCCATTCCGGTTTTCTTGTTGGCAATAGCAATACTGTTGGGGGCAGCGATTACGGTAACCGTGGCGCTGCCGGAAAGGCCCGAAGGAGTGGTGGCGGTGAGGGTATCCACCACGCCGCTGACGGGAGCGGTGTAGACCCCTGCGGCGTCAAAACTGCCGTACTGGGCAGACCAGGAGATGTTCTCGCTGCCCTGAGTAGGATACCAATTGCTGTCCACAAAGGAGGCGGCGGCGGTGGTGGTTGCGCCACCCAAAAGAACCCGATCCTTGGGGGTCACGTGAAGTCGCGTCGGGGTTCCGGTGGGTGAGAGGTTGGAGACTAAGAAAAGGGCGTTGGTTACCGCCCGCTGAGAGCCGCCGGAGGGTTTGTTGATCCCGGTGAAGCTGCCGCTGTCGGGGGTGGTGGCGCCCAGGGTGGTGGAGCCGCCGCCATCCACTGCCACGGCATTTACACAGCCAAGCTCCAACAGGCGGGAGGCCACCTGGGTCAGAGTAGCGCCAATGCTATATCCGGCCTGACGGCCGTCGATGGTGTAGAAGATGACACTGCCGTCGGGGCGCACGCCGATGGCGGTGCGGTCTGCGGCGGAGGTGTCTAGTCCTTGGGTTACAACGCCGTCGGTGAGGAGGCGGTTATAGGCGCCGATGGCGTTCTCCACCTGGTTCCAGCGGGCATCAGGGCTGGTGATCTCAAACTCCATGGAGTCACCGGGCTGAAGGGCGCCTAAAACTTCCTGAAGCCAGGGGCCGGCTTGCTGGTTAATGGTGAGTACAAACTGCCCCGGGGGGATGGGGATGCTCCCCGTGGATTGGGAGACAGATTCCACGGTACAGGAGACGCGGCTACCGATTTTCAGTACATCAGACTGGATTACCGTCTGGCCGTTTTCCGCAGTGACTTCAGTGCCCAGATTCTCCCGGATAGGGGAAAGGACCACATCAATTCCCGGCTGGGTGTTGGCGGTGGTGGGACCGAAGTCTTCGCTGAGGAGATAGTAGCCCCCGGTGCTGGTGCGGACCTTATTCACATCCGCCACCTTCAGACAGTAGCCGGAGAACTTGGCCATGACGGAAAGCTCAGGGGCACCCATCATGGCGCTGCCGTCGGGGAGAAACCCAACAGCGGAAAAGAAAGAAGAGGAGGAGCGCAAAATCCCGTCGGTGACCACGAGACCCAGGGGATTTCCCGTAGCCATATCAAAGTAGTCCCCGTTAATGCCTCCTAGCACACGCTGGCCGCCAGTCTCCAGACCCTTGGCCAGGGAAGAGACGGTGCCCTTGGCCAGAATAGAGCTGCCGAAGCTCACGGCAGGAGAGTAGTCGGTGCCGGGGGAGTAAGTCAGATAGTTCTCCGTCCGGAGATTGGACTGGGAGTTACTCCAGAAAAGCTGTTTGGTGAGGGTGACGCCATCGGCCAGAGGGGTGACGGTTTGGTGGAGCTCATCCCCTAAGGCATAGGAAGCGGCGGCGGTGGTGACGAGAAGAGCGGCGGACAGAAAAAGGGCCGCACTCCGGCGTAGGAACTGCTTCATAATGGATCTCCTTCTATTTGGTGGCATGATGAATCAGCAGCCTCCCCGATTTGGCGGGGAGGCTAGGATACTCTTAATGGTAGCACAAAAAGGTCGGTAAAGTAAAGTCATCACGACCCATTGTAAAGGAAGTGAAACAGAAGGGCTGGATGTGTAAAAGAATAACCTTCTGCCATTGCGGAGGGGATTTTTGTTATCCACGCAAGAAAAACTGGGGCGCCTTGCAGAAAATGAGGCTTGAGGGCGTATTTATAGGTGTTTTGCATGCAATCTTGACAATTAGCAAAAGAAAAGTTACACTGAAGATGCTTCATGCGGTTGGAGCTGGAATAGAACATGCGAGCACCCGCTCCAGTAGTAGGTCTGTGGTGCGGGTGGATCCTGAAAGGAAAGAATTCTATGACAGAGCACGACTTGAGACATCTTTTGGAGCCGGAGCAGAGAGCCGAGCTGATACAGAAGCTTCACATTTACAACGCAGCCATAGGGCTTGTGAAGATGAAGCTGGATATTTGGAACAGTGAATTCAAACTGTCCTCCACCCACAACCCCATCCATCATGTGGAGTCCCGGATTAAATCCGTGGAGAGCATCACGGCGAAGCTTAGCCGGGAGAATGTGCCCTTTACCGTGGAGTCGGTAGAGGAGTATGTACTAGACTTAGCGGGTGTCCGCGTGGTCTGCCGCTACATTAACGATGTCTATCAGATTGCCGCCTTGATCCGGAACAGCGGCATGGAAATCATCCGAATCCGCGATTACATCCGAGAGCCAAAGGCCAACGGATACCGCAGCTACCATATTGTCCTTTGGGTGCCAGTGGAGCTGTCCCGCAGCTGCCCCAAGGTGCCGGTGGAGATTCAGATCCGCACCATCGCCATGGATACCTGGGCCAGCCTGGAGCACGAAATTCTGTACAAGGTGGAAGACGGCGAGCGGGATCTAAAGGCAGCGTACTTAAAAGATTGTGCTGAGGAGCTGGCCCAGATTGATCTCAAGATGCAAGCACTGTTCCGAAATGGCAAGAGTGGGATGACGGAGCGGGTAAGCGAGAAAGCAAAAGCAAAAATATCTTAACTAATCAAAAGGGGAAGGCCCGTGGGCGGCCTTCCCTTTGGCACGTCCTGCAGAACAGAATTGGGGCGCAAAAAAGCGTAGGGATTGCTCCCTACGCTTTTTGACGTGTATCGGGCTGGTTGGTTCCCCTTGGCGGCCCTTTTTTTAGCTGCCCAGATAGGCCTTGCGGACCTTCTCGTCCTTGAGAAGCTCTTTGCCGGGGCCGGTGAGGGTAATAAGGCCTGTCTCCAGCACATAGCCAATATCGGCGGTGTGCAGGGCCATATTGGCGTTCTGTTCGATGAGTAGAACAGTCATCCCCTGTTTGTTGATCTCCCGGATAATAGTGAAGATATCCCGGACGATCAGGGGGGCAAGACCCAGACTAGGCTCATCCATCATGAGAACCTTGGGGCGGCTCATGAGGGCGCGGCCCACGGCCAGCATCTGCTGTTCGCCGCCGGAGAGGGTACCGGCCATCTGCCAGTTGCGCTCCTCCAGACGGGGGAAGAGAGAGTAAACCCACTTGATATCCTCGGCAATCTGTGCCTTGTCCTTTCGCAGGTAGGCGCCGATCTTTAGATTCTCCAGGACGGACATATCGGAGAAGACCTTTCTGCCTTCGGGGACATGGATGATGCCCTCTTCAATGACTTGGTTAATGGGCATGCCCAGAAGCTCCTTGCCGTTGTAGGTGATAGAGCCGGAGGTGGCCTTCACCAGGCCGGAAATGGTACGCAGAGTGGTAGACTTGCCGGCACCGTTCGAGCCGATGAGGGTAACGATCTTCCCCTCGGGGACCTCTAAACTGATACCCCGCAGGGCCTTGATGCCGCCGTAGGCGACGTGGAGATCATTGATTTTAAGCATGCTCTTCCTCCTCCACACCCAGATAGGCTGCAATGACGTCGGGGTTGCTCTGGACCTCAGAGGGGATGCCGTGGGCAATCCGCTTACCGAAGTCTAAGACGTAGATCCGGTCGGAAATATCCATGACCAGATCCATGTGATGCTCGATCATGAAGATGGTCATGCCGAAATCCTTCCGGATTCTGGCGATAAACTCTGTGAGTTCACGGGTCTCCTGGGGATTCATGCCCGCAGCGGGCTCATCCAGAAGGAGCAGCTTGGGGTTCGTGGCCATAGCCCGGGCAATCTCCAGGCGGCGCTGCTGACCGTAGGGCAGGCTGGTGGAATAGTCGTTTTTCACGTCCTGCAAATTTAAGATCTCCAACAAGTGATCCGCCTCTTCACGCATCAGCCGTTCCTCCTGGAAGTTCAGGTGGAGGCCGGCGGTGAAGGGGTTGCTGGTCCGGCGGAGATGCTTGGCGATGAGTACGTTTTCGAAGACTGTTTGGCTCTTCCAGAGACGGATGTTCTGGAAGGTTCGGGCAATGCCCAGCTGAGTAATTTTATCGGGGGTGGGGGCCAAAACAGTTTTATAAAGGCCCTGATTCTGCCCCTTGTACTGGGCTTTCAGCTTGCCTTGGGGACAGTTTTCGATAATCTTCTGGTCCATAAAATAGACAGCGCCGTTTGTGGGAGCATAGACGCCAGTAATGACGTTAAAGGCGGTGGTTTTACCGGCGCCGTTAGGGCCGATCAGGGAGACGATTTCTCCCAGATTTACATCTAGGGAGAGATTGTCAACGGCGACGACGCCGCCAAATTGCATGGTGATATTTTCCACGCGGAGGATAGAATCAGCCATTCTCGGCACCTCCTTTGGAAAGGGATTTAGCTGACTTGGACTGGGATTTGATAGCACGGAAAGTCAAGTAGCCCAGAAGGACAATGATGACTAGGCCCATGGCGACATAATTGGAGTGGAAGGCCATACGCGCCACCACGAAGAGGAGGATTTCCCCGATGACAAAGACAAGGTTGGGGATGGAGGGAGGTTTACGGAAGAGATCCGGTAGCTCTCTGGAACCCATAATGCCTTTGCTGAAGAACAGGACCACGCCCATGATGGCAACCGCAAAGACTACGGCACGGAAGCCGTTCCGCAGGAGGGGCACCTGATAGCTGCCCATAAACTGGAACCAAATGAGCCACCCTATGAGCGCGGCAATGCAGACACCGCCGATAGCGTAGATCTGCATGCGCTTCTTTTTAGGTGCGGTGCGGTTACGGAAGTAGAGCAGCAGGGCCATGGCTACCAGAATCAGCAGGAAGACCACCACGAAGCGGATCTTGCCAGTGGCGTTTAGGGCCATTTGGTTATCCAGGAAGCGGAGCCACCACTCAGAGCAGCCCACAAAGAGGAAGGCACTGACAATACTGCCGGTGATGGAGCCGATGCCGCCAATGACGACAATGAGAAGGATTTCGTAGGTCATCATTGAGGTAAAGTTCTTGGCCTGGACGGTGCTCATGAACATGGCCAGCATGGCGCCGCCTATGCCGGCAAAGAAGGAGCTGATCACGAAGGAGAGCATCTTGTGCTTGGCCAGATTGATGCCCATGGCCTCAGCGGAGATTTCATCATCCCGGATGGCCTTAAAGGCACGACCGTAGGTAGAGTTCACCAGAAGGACGATAAGAGCGATACAGAAGCCGGCGATGAGGAAGGCCACTAGGGTTGACGTGTAGATGGCCACCTGTCCTGTTGCAGGGTCTTTAATGTTAAAACTGTTGAAATTGGGGAACTCGCGCAGCACATTAGAGCCGTTAGTGATGGGGCCCAGCTTGCTCCACTGAAGAACGGCGCGGATGATTTCCGCAAAGCCCAGAGTAGCGATGGCCAGGTAGTCGCTCTTCAAGCGCAGCACTGGTAGGCCAATGAGCCAGGCAAAGAAGGCCGTAAGAAGTCCGGCCAGAATGAGAGCCACCACCACAGGGAGAGTAAAGTCGAGGGCACCGCCGTCAAAGTACTGGTAAATGGCAGCGCGTCTGTCAACGGGAATAGTCACGATGCAGTAAGTATAGGCGCCGATGAGCATGAAGCCTGCCTGACCCAGAGAAAATAGGCCGGTGAAACCGTTCAGTAGGTTAAGGGAGACGGCAGCTAGGGCGTAAGCGGCGCCCTTTTTCAGAACGGTAAAGATCATAGAGCTCTGGGGCAGGATTTGTTCCAGGGCAAAGACCAGCACATAAACGGCCAAAATAACGCATCCGGTGATGATCTGGGGTGTGTGGCTTTGCTTTTTCTTCGGAGCGCGTGCAGCTAGAGGACTTGATGTTTTCATATGCAGCCCCCCTTACACTTTGTCCGTGACCTTGGAACCGAAGATGCCCGTGGGCTTCACCACGAGGATCACGATCAGCAAGGCAAAGGTAAATGCGTCGGAAAAGGTGGTAAGACCTAAGTTCTGGGTTGTGATGCCAGCGGTCATGAGCATGCTGTCCATACCCTTGATGAGGCTTTCGCAGATGCCGATGATAAAGGCACCCAAAACCGCACCTGGAATAGAACCAATGCCACCAAACACCGCCGCCACGAAGGCTTTCAGGCCGGGCATGGAACCAGAGGTGGGAATAACGGTGGTAAAATTGGAAAAATAGAGCATGGAACCGATGGCAGCCAGGAAGGAACCAATAATAAAGGTAATGCTAATGACGGTGTTGATTTTGATACCCATAAGCTGGCTGGTTTCAAAATCCGTAGCCACCGAACGCATGGCCATGCCTACCTTGGTGTGATTAATCAGTAATACCAGAAGCACCACTAAAACAAGGGTAAGTACGGGAGTGATAAGGGTTACCCGCTTGGTGGTTGCGCCCAGTACCTGGACAGATTCCGCAAAGAGGGGGATTTTGGGGTACATCTGGTTCATGCCGCCGGAAACATAAAGAGCGGCGTTCTGAAGCAAATAACTTACGCCAATGGCGGAAATCATAATAGACATCCGGGGGGCGCTGCGCAGGGGGCTGTAGGCCACGCGTTCAATGCAGAAGCCTAAGGTGACGGTGATGGCCAGAACCAGAGGCACTGCCACATAGAAGGGAGTGCTGGCACTGAGGTAGACCATCAATAGGCCTGCGACCATAAAGACATCGCCATGGGCGAAGTTGATTAGGCGCAAAATGCCGTAGACCATAGTATAGCCGATGGCGATGAGTGCGTATTGTCCACCTACAGATATGCCGGATAGCAGGTAGGGAAGGACAGTTTCCATAAAAGGGCCTCCTTTATAATTGCTGGTAAAGATTTCGCGGTCTTGAAAGGGGAGAAAAGGAAAACCTCAAGGCTTCCCTTTCAAGGCAGCAAAAAACACCTATTTTTGACAGAAGAAACCCGCAAATGCGGCGGGGGCTCGCGCCCCCGCCGCAGCGAAAGTGGCACAGGAATCTCTGTGTAACCGAAAGTTAGATGCCCTGTTCCTTCTCGAAGACCCAAGTGTTGTTGGCGGTGTCCACGGCCTTGATGTAGGCGGTGTCGCGGACTGCGTCGCCCACTTCGTTGAAGGTGATCTTGCCGGACACGCCGGTGTAGTCCACGTCCCAAAGAGCGGTCATGATGTCCTGGGGATTCACGGAGTCAGCCAGCTTCATGGCCTCAAGAGCCACATAGTAGGAATCATAGCCCATGGCAGAGACAGCAGAGATCATGTCGTTGCCGCCGTTGTTGGTGAGCATCTGGGGATCCGCGTTGAGGAAAGCCTTAAAGCCGGTGTCGAACTCGGTGTTGCCGCCTTCCTGATAGAAGGTGGAGACGAAGACCTGGAGGTTGGTGCCCTGAGCGGCCTCAACGACCTTGTTGTTGTCCCAGGTATCGCCAGCCATCAGAGCGATGTCGATGCCCAGAGCGGCAGCCTGCTCAATGATCTGAGTAGCATAGCTGATGGAGGTGGGGGCAAAGATCACGTCCACGCCCTGAGCCTTGGCGGTGTTCAGGTAAGAGGAGAAGTCAGCATTGCCGTTGGGGAAGTTCTCGCTGATAACGCTGCCGGCGCCGTTAACTTCCTCAAAAGCCTTCTGGAAGTAGTTGGTGAGGCCCACGTCATAGTCGTTGCCCAGCTCGGCCAGGCAGTAAGCCTTCTTGGCCTGGAACTTTTCAATAGCAAAGCTAGACAGAACGGTGCCCTGGAAGGGATCCAGGAAGCAGATGCGGAAGTAGTGGTCGTTGCCCTCGGTCACCTGGGGATTGGTGCAGGTCACGCCGATGGCGGGGATGCCGGCCTGAGCGAAGATGGGGGAGCCAGCAATGGAGACAGCGGAGCCGTAGGAGCCGAGAATGACGGCTGCCTGAGCGGAAACCAGCTGCTGAGCGGCGGTGGGAGCCTTGTCGGTGGTGGAGCCGTTGTCAGCGGAGACCAGCTCGATGGTGTAGGTTTCGCCGCCGATGTCAATGGTGGGAGTCAGCTTGTTGGCATACTGCATGCCCAGCATTTCCTGCTTGCCGCCTGCGCCGGAGTCACCGGTGAGGGGCTCAAAGATGCCGATGGTTACCACGTTACCGGTATCGCCACCTTCGGCGGGAGGGGGAGTGGTCTGGTTGCAGCCTGCCAAGAAGGCGAGGAGCATTCCGCAAGAGAGAAGCATAGCAAGAACTTTTTTCATTTTTATCCTCCTATTCCTTTTACGTACCTTGTCCAAAAACAATTGGACGCTTTCGTGTCCGCATTGGACGGACAAGAGTCCGCCAGCTTGGACTAGTTGACATTATACAATATCGAATTATAAAAAGCAAGAATGAAGTGTCGACGACGAGGCTGTTTCTGAAAGACGGCGAGGCTAACGGTGCAGGGCGAAAAAAGTGGGTTTGCAGTGGATAAAAGACGGAAAATGTATGGAATCAAGGGGTTTTAGCCGAATGAGGAGGCACGGTGGGGCTTTGACTTGGAAACGGTGTTTTGGTATAATGTCCATACATTGGATAGAGCGCTTCTGAAAACCTGCAAAACCAGGAAGAGGAAAACAGAAACGCAGCTTTCTACCGCGGCGCAGGCTGCCAGGAAGGAATGAAGGCCGCTTGTCCACGGCGTGAGGGCGGACAGTAGGAGGATTGGATGACGAAACTTCTCATACGGTTATTTGTCAAGGATTGGACGAGGACGGAGGATCCGTCGGTGCGGCGTCGCTATGGGGTGCTGGCCGGTTTGGTGGGAATTCTGTGCAATGTTCTTCTTTTCGGAAGCAAACTGACCATCGGTATTCTCTCCCGCAGTGTGTCAATCACGGCAGATGCCGTAAATAACCTAACGGACGCATCTTCCAATGTTATTACCCTAATCGGGTTTTATCTGGCCCGAAAGGAGCCGGACGAAAAGCATCCCTTTGGCTATGCCCGGGTGGAGTACCTTTCGGGGCTGGGAGTGGCGGCTCTGATCTTGGTGATTGGCGCCCAGCTGCTGACCAATTCCATAGAAAAAATTCTGCACCCGGCGCCTATTGTATTTTCGGGAGCTCTGGTGGCGGTTTTGGTGCTGTCCATCCTAGTAAAACTGTGGATGGCCGCTATGAACCGGACTGTTGGACGGAGCATATCCAGCACTACCCTGATGGCGGTGGCGGCAGACAGCCGGAATGATGTGATTACCACGTCTGCGGTGCTTGTCTCCGCGGTGATTGCCCAGATCACCGGTTTGATGCTGGATGGATACATCGGCCTGCTGGTGGCGTGCTTCATTATATATAGTGGTATCGCGATCGGAAAAGAGACCATCAGTCCGCTCCTCGGGGTCTCGGCGGATCCTGAACTAGTGGACACCATACGGGAGGAGACGCTAACCTTTGACTCCCGAATCCTGAGCATACACGACCTGGTGGTTCATGATTACGGTCCGGGGCAGCGTTTTGCCACACTTCATGTGGAGATGGATGCTCGCGAGGACCCTATGGAAGCCCATGAGATATTAGACCGGTTAGAGCGGCGCTTCCGAGAAGAGCACCGAATTCAAATGGTGATTCATCATGACCCGGTTCTGGTGGATGATGAAGAAATGGATGCCCTGTGTGACCTGATTCAGAAGACGCTGTGTGAACTTGACCAGCGGCTTACCTTCCATGATTTCCGGCTTATTAATAGGCATGACAGGGCCGAGCTGTTCTTTGATGTGGTGACTCCCTATGAAATGAAGGGCAGCGAGGAGGAGATTCGAGAGATGCTGGGTCGTGCGGTACAGCAGGTGGATGGCAGCTATCATGTTGCCATTACATTTGATTATAAAAGATTCGATACCATTTAGAGAAAGGAGCGAATAACATGGCAGTCACCCCATATATCAGGAAAGTACATTACTATGAAACAGACCGAATGGGAATCGTCCACCACTCAAACTATGCCCGCTTCTTTGAAGAGGCGCGCCTGCATTACTTGGAGCAGGTTGGTCTTTCCTATCACGCTATGGAGGAGTGGGGGCTTTTAAGTCCGGTGCTGTATTGCAACGCCACATTTCACAAGCCCCTTCGATTCCCCGAGGAGTTTTCTGTGGTTGTGAAGCTTAAGGGCTTCGGCGGGGTTCGGTTTTCCGTGGAATATCAGATTTATAGGGATGGCAGCGAGCAACCGGTGACTACAGGAGAAACCGGGCACTGCTTTCTCAATGCGTCCATGCACCCGGTGCGCCTTGATAAGCAGTACCCGGAGCTGCACGCTCAGATGCTGTCTCTTTTGGATTCGGAATGAGGCAAAAGCGGGGTTGGCAAAGGCTGGACAAAAAAAGCAAAAAAAGTGAAAAAGACTGTTGACACCGGAAATTTCCTGTGGTATTATTAAATTCCGCCAAAGAGAGCGGGAACTCCCTCGACAGGGCGTGCACCTTGTAAATTAAACAATGAACGAAACGAAAAGCACCAGAATCGGATTGTTGTGCCCTCCCCCCGGGGGAGTACAACAAAAAGAAGTCGGC
>JAGFXS010000096.1 GCA_017861415.1 Bacillota bacterium | reverse complement strand
GCCATTGAGCGGGCCGAAAATCGGGACAGTTTTGAAAAGATTCTGGAAGAACTGGGCATTCCACAGCCCAAGGGACGTGCAGTAACCGATATCGAGGCCGGAGTCGCTGCTGCACAGGAGATCGGATACCCCGTATTGGTCCGCCCCAGCTACGTTCTGGGCGGTCGTGCCATGCAGATTGTCAACAACGAAACAGCCCTCCGGAGCTATCTAAAGAGCGCGGTGGAAATCAACGCGGATCAGCCCGTTCTGGTGGATAAATACATCCACGGCCGGGAGCTTGAGGTGGACGCTGTCTGTGACGGACGAGATGTGTTTGTCCCCGGCATCATGGAGCATGTGGAGCGTACCGGTATTCACTCCGGAGACAGCATCAGCGTGTATCCTACCTTCAGTGTGTCCGATACCTCCAAGGGAAAAATCCTTGAATACACCAAGCGTCTTGGGCTTGGCATTGGGATTATCGGACTCTTCAATATCCAGTTCATTGTGGATACAAATGATAACGTCTATGTGATCGAAGTCAACCCCCGCTCCAGCCGGACGGTACCCTTCCTCTCCAAGGCAACAGGTTACCCACTTGCTGATATCGCCACCTACATCATTCTAGGCAAGACATTGAAAGAGCAGGGCATCTTTGATATTTACCCCCCGGAGAAGAAGCGTTGGTATGTCAAAGTTCCCGCCTTCTCGTTCTCCAAGCTCCGGGGTGTGGACACCTATCTTTCTCCTGAGATGAAGTCCACCGGGGAAGTCATCGGCTACGACAATCAGCTCAACCGTGCACTATATAAAGCTCTTCAGGCATCCGGGCTCAACGTGATGAATTACGGCACTGTCTTTGCAACCATAGCCGACGCAGATAAGGAGGAGGCTCTGCCTCTCATCCGCCGGTTCTATAATCTTGGTTTCAATATCGAGGCTACTAGTGGCACTGCCGCCTTCTTAAAAAAGTTTGGAATACGCACTCGGGTACAGGATAAGATCAGTGAAGGTAGCGGCGACATTTTAGACTCCATCAGAAGCGGACATGTCACCTATGTCATCAACACAAGGGACTTGAATTCTACCTTGAGCCAGGCCTCCGACGGCCATGAAATCCGCCGCTGCGCCACAGAGAACGGCGTCGCCCTCTTCACTTCGCTGGACACAGTGCGGGTGCTTCTGGATGTTCTGGAGGAAACCACGCTCTGCATCTCAACCATTGACTCCTGAGAAAGGAGGCCGTTATGAAGCAAGGTCTGTTTACCATACTAGAAAACAGAAAACTGACAAGAGATATTTACCGCATGGTACTGGAAGGAGATACCAGTGAAATCAAAGTCCCCGGACAGTTTGTAAACATTGCCTTGAACGGTTTTTACCTCCGACGCCCCATTTCCGTCTGCGACTGGAAGTCGGGAGAGCTGGTGCTGCTCTATAAAGTTGTAGGGCGGGGGACTGCCTTCATGGCAGCCCTCCCGCCGGGGGCGCAGCTGGATCTGCTGACAGGGCTTGGGAACGGCTTTGATATGAACAAATGCGGTTCTGCCCCGGTATTGATAGGAGGAGGCGTGGGAATCCCGCCCCTGTATGCCCTTGCAAAGGGCTTGCTAGCCCGGGGAAAACGGGTATCCGTCATTCTGGGTTTCAACAGCGAGGAGGATGCGTTTTACCTGCAGGCCTTTGAGACGCTGGGTGTCCAATTGGCGGTGACTTCGGTAGACGGTAGCCTTGGTGTACAGGGCCTTGTCACCGATGCCTTGCGCCTTATTTCCGCCGATTACCTATATACCTGCGGGCCAGAGCCTATGTTGCGTGCCCTGTATGAGAATACAGAGCTGCCCGGACAGTTTAGCTTTGAGGAACGTATGGGCTGTGGTTTTGGCGCCTGTATGGGCTGTTCTTGTGAAACAAAATACGGCAGCAAGCGTATTTGCAAGGAAGGTCCTGTGTTGGAAAGGGAGGAGATCCTGTGGTAAATACAAAGGTAACTCTCAGTGGGCTTAGGCTGGACAACCCGGTGATTCCCGCCAGCGGGACATTTGGCTTTGGTTATGAGTTTGCAGAATTGTATGATATCAATATCTTGGGTTCCTTTTCTTTCAAGGGAACAACCGCGGCTCCGCGCTTCGGCAATCCAACCCCACGGATTGCCGAGTGCACCGGTGGCATGATTAACTCTGTGGGTCTGCAAAATCCCGGAATCGACGCCGTGATCGCCCATGAGCTACCCAAGCTAAAGGCCTGCTTCCATAAGCCTGTGATCGCCAACATCAGCGGTTTCTCTTTGGAAGAGTATGTCCACTGCTGTGAAAAGATAGATCGGGAGGAGCAGGTGGGTCTCATTGAGGTGAATGTCAGTTGCCCCAATGTCCATAACGGCGGCATGGCCTTCGGTACTTGCCCGGAATCCGCAGCGGAAGTTACCCGGGCGGTGAAGGCCGTCACCAAGAAGCCCGTCTACATCAAGCTCAGCCCCAATGTGACGGACATTGCTGAAATCGCCCGGGCCTGTGAAGAGGCGGGGGCGGATGGAATCAGCCTCATCAACACCCTGCTGGGAATGCGGATTGACCTGAAAACCAGAAAGCCCGTCATCGCCAATAAGATGGGTGGTTTTTCCGGCAGTGCCATTTTCCCTGTGGCTCTGCGGATGGTGTATCAGGTCTACGAGGCAGTGCGAATCCCTATTATCGGAATGGGTGGCGTTTCCGCAGCAGAGGACGTGGTGGAAATGATGCTGGCCGGGGCCACCGCGGTGCAGATAGGTGCGGCAAATTTGATTAACCCCTACGCATCCAAGGAGATCATTGAACAGTTGCCCCGTGTGATGGAACGCATGGGTATTAAGAACCTAGAAGAGATCATTGGAGGTGCGCACTGATGGGTAAAGATGTAATTATCGCCTGCGATTTCGCGGGAAAGCAGGCATGTCTGGACTTTTTGGACAAGTTCACAGGAAGAAAGCCTTTTGTGAAAATCGGCATGGAGCTGTTCTATGCAGAGGGACCGCAGATGGTGCGGGAGCTTAAGGCCCGGGGCCACAAGATTTTTCTGGATCTGAAGCTCCATGATATTCCTAATACCGTGGAAAAGGCCATGGCGGTGCTGTCAAAGCTAGAGGTGGATATGTGCAATGTACATGCCGCCGGTACGGCAGCTATGATGGAAGCTGCCATCCGCGGGTTGACCCGCCCTGACGGTACGCGGCCCCTCCTCATTGCGGTGACCCAGCTTACCTCCACTAGTCAGGAGCGGATGGAGCGTGACCTCCTGATTGCACAGCCCCTAGAGGAGGTGGTGAGTCACTATGCCAAAACAGCCTGCAATGCGGGATTGGATGGCGTGGTCTGCTCTCCGCTGGAAGCGAGCCAGGTGAAAACGGCCTGCGGTGCTGCTTTTCTGACAGTGACCCCCGGTGTCCGCTTCGCCGACGGGGAATCGGGAGATCAGGTTAGAATCACCACCCCTGAAGGAGCAAAGGCATTGGGTTCTGACTACATTGTGGTGGGACGTCCTATCACCGATGCGCCGGATCCAGTAGCTGCCTATGAGCGTTGTCTCAAAGAATTCACGGATTAAGGGAGGATTCAAACATGGAAAGAACTATTGCAAGCGCTCTGCTCTCCATCGGGGCAGTATTCCTGAGGCCGGAAGAACCTTTCACCTGGGCCAGCGGTATCAAAAGTCCCATTTATTGCGACAACCGTCTGATTCTAACGGCTCCCGAAGCTCGGAATCTGGTGGAAAGAAGCATTGCGGATACTGTGATCCGGGAATATCCTGACTGTGAGGTGCTTATGGGTACCAGCACCGCGGGCATTGCACATGCGGCCATTGCTGCTCATTTGCTGAATCTGCCCATGGGATATGTGCGCTCCGGGAATAAGGATCACGGTAGGGGAAACCGCATTGAGGGCCGCCTGGAGCCGGGACAGAAAGTGGTGGTCATTGAAGACTTGATTTCCACCGCCGGAAGCGTCATTGAGGTAGTGGAAGCGCTAAGAGAGGCCGGCGCCGAGGTGCTAGGAATCGTTAGTATCTTCACCTATGGTATGCGGAAGGGACTGGATCGTCTGGCTGCTGCCAAGGTTCGCAATGTCAGCCTCTGCAATTTCGATATCGTTACTCAGGTAGCGGCGGAGCGGGGAGATATTCCGGATACAGACATTAAACGTCTTCTTGCTTTTCGAGACAATCCTTCGGACGAGAGCTGGATCGGAGGTATCTAATGCGGCATTTAATTGATATTCTGGATCTAACCAAAGAGGAAATCGATCGCCTAATCCAGGTAGCAAACGACATCATTGAGTACCCAGATAGCTATCGAGAGAAGTGTAAAGGGAAAAAGCTTGCCACGCTTTTCTTTGAGCCGTCTACCCGGACACGCCTGAGTTTCGAGGCTGCCATGTACGATTTGGGCGGACATGTGCTGGGCTTCTCTGAGGCGGGCAGTTCATCCACTGCCAAGGGGGAGAGTGTCTCCGACACGGTAAAAGTTGTAGGCGGCTATGCAGATATCATTGCCATGCGACACCCCAAGGAAGGTGCGCCTCTGGTAGCCGCCATGCGGGCGGGAATTCCAGTAATCAATGCCGGAGATGGCGGACACAACCATCCCACTCAAACGCTGGCAGATTTGATCACCATTAAGCGGGAAAAAGGACGGTTTGAGGGTCTTACAGTTGGACTGTGCGGCGATTTAAAATTCGGACGGACAGTGCATTCCCTTATCGGGGCCTTATCCCGGTATGAGGGCATTCGTTTTGTTCTCATCTCTCCCGATGAGCTCCGCCTGCCTGACTATGTCAAGGAAGAGATGTTGGATCGTCTGGGGCTCTCTTATCAGGAAACCAGAGACTTGGAATCTGTAATGCCGGAGCTGGATATCCTCTATATGACCCGGGTACAGCG
>JAGFXS010000095.1 GCA_017861415.1 Bacillota bacterium | reverse complement strand
AACCCTAAGCCGGCAAGAAATAGAGAAAATGCGGAAAGCGGTGATGGCTTTGTATAAATATGACGGGAGCAACACAATTTGCGATATGCCATTGGGAATCGGATATTTGCGGCTTCTTACCAATGAGAAGGGCGAAGTGGAAGATTTTGCGTTCCTAGAAGTCAATGGTGCCTTCGAGGTGCTGACTGAGACAAGGCGAGAGGCTGTCATTAATAAAAAATCGGCGGATATTATGTCTGCCTGTGATCCGGAAAGGGCCTTTTGGATTTCTTTTTTTGAAAGTGTACTGGAAACCGGCAAGTCTCAGGAAATGACACAATGGGTGAGATGCATCCGGCGATATTTAACAGTTACGGTAATCCCCGCCAGCTACCCGTTCTTTTCCATTGTTTTGCGGGAGGCAAAGCAGCAGGGATTTCCTCAACAGGAAACAATCAATTTTTTTCATTTAATGAAGAATCTGGATGCTTTATTTAGCAGCACCATTGATGCAGTCAGTTTGATAGAGTACAGGGGCGGGAAATATTACTACGTGCGGAACAATGCGGTGCATCAAAAGTTGACCGGTATCTCGATTATACGGGGCAAGGAAATTCGGGAGGTAATTGGAAAGAGCGCAGGCGAGTGGGTGATAGAGCACTATGATAAATGCCTCCAAAGCGGGCAGCCGGTAAATTATGAGCAGGAATATTCGTTTGTTGCAGGCAAACGAACCTGGCGGACGGAGATAGCTCCCATTTTTGACAATGGCGGCATGCGATATCTGCTCTGCCTGAGTAAGGATGTTACGGAGCTAAAAAACATCCAGCGTGAAAACAAAAAACTGACCGGACGTCTTCAGGCTATGTTCAATCAGCACAGCGCCATTAAGTTGATTTTCGATTCGGAAACAGGCAATGTTTTAGATGTTAACCCGGCTGCCTGCCGATTTTATGGATATTCCAAGGACGAGTTTTTGCGTCTCAAAGTTCATGACCTTAATACTATGCCCATTGACCTAAAGGCCCAAGACCGGGAGATTGAAAAGAAGGGGGACATTTTACTCTCCGCGGTTCCACAGAGGATGAAAAACGGACAAGTGAGGATGCTGGACATCTATTCCAGTATGATTGTGGACGGGGAGGATAAATTCAGGTACTCCATCGTATTTGATGCCACTGAACGGGAGGCTTACCGCAGCGAGCTGATGCAGGAAAAGGAGTTGCTCCGTACGACGCTCCAGTCCATAGGCGATGGGGTGGTCACGACCGATGAAAACAGCCTAATTACGGGTATGAACAAAGTAGCTGAGAAGCTTACCGGGTGGACATTTGCTGAGGCATGTGGGCGTCCGTTTTTAGAAGTGTTCCCGCTCACAGATGAGAGGACCGGGCGGCCTGTGGAGGATATAACCAGAAAGGTGCTAGAAACAGGCTGCGTGATAGATCTTACCGACCATACTGAGCTTGGCAGCCGAAGTGGAGGTATGGTGCCCATTGCGGACAGCGCGGCACCCATCCGGACGGAGGACGGACAGATCCGGGGGGTAGTCATGGTGTTCCGTGATGCCAGCGGCGAGAAGGAGTATAGGAATGCCATTGAGTATTTGAGCTATCACGACTCCCTCACCGGGCTTTACAACCGGCGCTATATCGAGAAAAACATGTCCCGGCTGGATCGGGAGGAGAATCTGCCCATTTCCATTATCATGGGGGATGTAAATGGTTTAAAGATTACAAACGATGTCTTTGGTCATAAGGCTGGCGATGCGTTGCTGCAAAATGTCGCCATGATGCTGCTGGAAAACGGTGGGGAAGAAGATTGGATAGCCCGTTGGGGCGGCGACGAATTCGTGATCTTTATGCCCCAGACCGGGCTTGATGAAGCGGAGGCTTTTATCCGCCGCATTAAGAGCACCCAGATCCCCCTAGCGGGAAGTGGCCTGCCGATCAGCCTGTCACTTGGCTGCGCCAGAAAGAAAACCAAAGAGGAAAACATCGAGAGCATCCTCCGGGAAGCTGAGGAATATATGTATCACCAGAAGCTCTTGGATGGAAAGAGCTACCGCAATGCCATAATTAACACCCTGCTTGCTACCCTCTATGAAAAGAGCAACGAGACGAAAGAGCACTCCACCCGCATTGAACAGTATTGCCATGCCATCGGGCGCAAGCTTCAGCTTGCCTCCCGGGAGATGGATGAACTGTCTCTTTTGGCCTTACTCCATGATATCGGGAAGGTGAGTATACACCATAACATTCTAAAGAAGCCCGGACCCCTGACTCCGGCAGAGTGGGAAGAGATGAAGCGGCATTCCGAAATTGGGTATCGGATTGCGCAGGCCACACCGGAGCTGTCCGTGGTGGCGGATCTGATTCTTTTCCACCACGAACGGTGGGATGGGGAGGGCTATCCCCGTGGGCTGAAGGAATGCGAAATTCCCTTGGCCTGCCGCATACTTGGTGTGGCTGATGCCTTCGACGCCATGACTAACGACCGCGTTTACCGGAAGGCGATGAGCTGGGATATGGCCATCGAGGAGCTGGAGGAGCATGCCAATACCCAGTTTGACCCCGCCATAACACGGGTGTTTATTGACCTGCTGCATGAGCCATCCTTTGTGGAGGCGGTGTTGTCGCAAGCCGTTGAAGAAGCTTTGTTGTAATTCAACCAGGCCTGTTCCCTGCCAAATGACGGGGGATAGGCCTTGGTTCGTCGTCGCGGTGTTTCATATTGCTGGCTGGACTCGCTTGAGGATTTCTTTTTTTGTGATATGACTTTTCAGCAGCGCTATATTTGTGTATAATACTTAGATATTGATTTTAAGAAAGTGTGGGGGGTGAGGAGATGAACATACAGTGGTATCCCGGGCATATGACTAAAACCAGGAGAATGATGGAAGCTCACTTGAAGTTGGTAGATGTGGTGGCTGAGGTGATAGACGCCCGGATTCCAATCTCCAGCCGGAACCCGGATATCGACGAATTGGCGGGGAGCAAGCCCCGCATTGTGATACTGAACCGGGCAGATCAGGCCAGCCCTGATGGGAACCGGCTATGGAGTGACTATTTCCGGGAGCGGGGAATTACTGTCATGGAGTGCGATGCCAAGTCCGGGGCCGGGATAAACCGGTTTACGGCTACCGTGCAGCTAGTTCTGGCGGAGAAAATTGCCCAGTGGCGAGAGAAAGGTCAGGTTGGCAAGCCCGTTCGGGCGATGATAGTGGGCGTGCCCAATGTTGGGAAATCCACCTTTATTAACAAGGTGGCTGGGCGGAAATCCGCGAAAACCTCAGATCGCCCGGGTGTCACCCGGGGGAAGCAGTGGATCAATGTCTCTCAGGGGCTGGAACTGTTGGACACCCCGGGCATTTTGTGGCCAAAATTCGAGGATGAGCGGACGGGTTTGCATCTAGCCTTTACCGGTGCTGTGCGGGACGCGGTGATGGATATAGAAACCTTGGCCAGCAAACTGATGGAGCATTTGAACCGGAGTAATCCGGAGGGGCTTGCCCAACGATATAAGATTACGCCAAAGCCGGAGATGACTGGTTTTGAACTTCTGGAAGCTGCAGGACGCAAACGTGGTTTCCTCATCTCAGGAGGGGAAATTGATTTAGAGCGCATGTCTAATGTTCTGCTGGATGAATTCCGTGGCGGACTTTTGGGGCGGGTGACTCTGGAGCTACCCGGGGATCTGGCCCCGCAGGAGGAGATCGTATGAATCCCGACCTGTGGGCTATCGAAAAGGAGTGCCTTGCGCAGGATTATGAGTATATCTGCGGTGTTGACGAGGCGGGCGCCGGCCCTTTGGCCGGGCGAGTCTACGCGGCGGCGGTGATTCTGCCCCTAGGGCTTCAGCTGCCCGGGCTTAACGATTCCAAAAAGGTTTCTGAAAAGCGACGGGAGGAACTGTTTGATCGCATTTTAGAGAGCGCCGTGGCCTGTTTTATCGCCTACGCCACAGAAGCGGAAGTGGATGCCATCAACATCCTCAATGCCCGGATGCTGGCCATGGAGCGCGCCATTACCGGACTTTGGCCCCGGCCAGAGCTTGCCCTCATTGACGGGAACCAAAACAGGGGCATCACCGTTTCAAACCGGCTGGTGGTCAAGGGAGATCAGAAAAGTGCCTCTATCGCTGCGGCATCCATCCTAGCGAAGGTGAGCCGGGATCGCCATATGCTGGCTATGGCGGAGGTTTATCCCCAATATGCTTTCGAGCGCCATAAGGGTTACGGCACGAAACTGCATTATGAGCGCCTGCGGGAGTATGGGCCCTCACCCATCCACCGGCAGAGCTTTCTGAAAAATTTATGAGGGGCGATACCGCGGCCGCATTGGGCCTCTGGGGTGAGGAGCAGGTAGCGGCGTACATTAAAGACTTGGGCGGCGCCATTGTGGAGACTCGCTGGCGCTGTCGGTTTGGAGAACTGGATCTGGTGGCACAGCGGGGGGAATATCTCTGCTTTGTAGAGGTAAAGCTGCGGAAGAGCGATGCCTTTGCCCCAGCCCGAGCTTTCGTAACGGGGTCAAAGCAGCAGAAGCTGAAGGTTGCGGCGGAATGGTATCTGGCCCAACATCCTACGAGTCTACAGCCCCGTTTTGACGTTGCAGAGGTTTATGCACCACTTGGCAGGGGAACCTCACAGCCGGAGATCATATACTGGGAAAACGCCTTTTGAGGAGAGATGCCCATGATTCCCTTATTTGACGGCCATTGTGACACGATTTTCGAATGTTGTGCCCAGGGGAAACACCTGTTGCGTGAAAACCGGCGGTTTCGGGAGGAGCTGGGGGAGGCGCAAGGGGAGATTTGCCATTGCCGGACGGCGCAGGAAGCTGTTTCGGCCTTTGCAACCGGCAGGGCTGCTGCATTTCTTTCGGTGGAGGGGGCCGACCTGCTGGGATGCAACCTAGAGGGCTTGAGGCGAGCTTATGACCTTGGTGTGCGGGCGGTTAATCTGACCTGGAACCGTGCAAACGTTCTCTCCGGCAGCTGCGTGGAGGAGTCGGAGCGTGGGCTGAGTTCTCTGGGGCGGCAATTTGTCGCGGAGATGCAGGAACTGGGCATGCTGGTGGATGTGTCACATCTTTCAGACCCGGGATTCTGTGACGTGATGGAGCTTTGCAAACGGCCGGTGTTTGCCAGCCATTCCAACGCCCGGGCGGTCTTGGCACATCCTCGAAATCTCACGGATGAGATGTTTCTGGCTCTTGGACGAAACGGCGGCGTTGCAGGCCTTAACTGTTATGCGGGTTTTCTGGGAGACGATCCGGACTTTGATGTCATTCGCAGGCATTTGGAACGTTTCTTGGCGCTGGATGGCGAAGATCATGTGGCCTTGGGGGGCGATTGGGACGGCTGTGATGTCCTGCCCCGGGGAATGGAAAATGGGATTGCCGGCCTTTTGGATTTTTACGAATATTTGCTACAGAAAAATTTCAGTGAAACACTGTTACATAAACTATATTTTCAAAATCTAATGAGAGTTGTGGGTGAAGTATGTACTACGTAAGCACAAGAGATAACCACGTGAAAATGACCGCAGCCCAGGCCATCGCCCAGGGCCTAAGCCGCGATGGCGGGCTTCTGACGCCCTGTGAGATTCCAAAGCTGACCGAAGAAGCGTTGGGGTCTATGGTGGGGATGAGCTATCAGCAGCGGGCTGTTGCCATTATGAAGCTGTTTTTGGAGGAGTTCACCACTGAAGAGCTGGAGAGCTTCGCCAACCGAGCCTATGAGCGATTCGACGATCCCCGTGTGGCCCCCATCCGTGAGGTGGACAGTGCCACCCAATGCCTGGAGTTGTGGCATGGCCCCACCTCCGCCTTTAAGGATATGGCCCTGCAGATGCTACCTTACCTACTATCTGCCTCCCTGGTGAAGACAGAGGAGGAGAAGACTGTCTGCATCCTGGTGGCCACTTCTGGTGATACGGGCAAGGCAGCTCTAGAGGGGTTCCGTGATGTAGAACGCACCAAAATTCTGGTGTTTTACCCCAAGGACGGAGTCTCATCCATTCAAGGCTTGCAGATGCAGACGCAAGAGGGAGAGAACGTGGGTGTTTGCGCTGTTTATGGCAACTTTGACGATGCACAGACCGGCGTGAAGCTGATTTTCTCTGACGAGCAGCTTCGAAAGAATTTGGAGGAGCGGGGCTTCTTTCTGTCTTCCGCCAACTCCATTAACTGGGGCCGGGTACTGCCTCAGCTGGTATATTACGTCTCCGCCTACTGCGATCTGCTGAAAGCGGGCCGGATCAAGCTGGGCGAGCCCATGAACGTTTGCGTGCCGACGGGCAACTTCGGCAACATTTTGGCGGCTTTCTATGCCAAAGAGATGGGTGTCCCTGTAGGAAAGCTCATCTGCGCCTCCAACAACAACAACGTGCTTACGGACTTTATTCGTACCGGCGTTTATGATCGCAATCGCACCTTCTACACTACCATGTCCCCCTCCATGGATATTCTGGTTTCCAGCAACTTAGAGCGCCTGCTGTATACCCTAGCAGGACAGGACGACGCTTTAGTAAAGAGCTACATGGAGTCCCTAAACCGTGATGGCCGATATGAAATCCGAGGTGATCTGAAGGAGCAGCTTGGGGATCTTTTCTACGCAGGCTTTTGCGACGATGCCCAGACTCAGACGGTGATCCGAGAGATGTGGGAGAGCCACGGCTATCTGATTGACCCCCACACGGCGGTGGCCTTTGATGTACTCCAGCAGTACCGTCAGGAGACCGGGGACGACCGGGTGACGCTTGTGGTTTCTACCGCCAGCCCCTTCAAGTTCTGCGACAGCGTGTTAGGTGCCCTGGGTGTTTCCCATTTTGCGGTAGGCACGGCCATTCTGGAGCAACTGACAGCCCTGACGGGTGAGACTGCCCCTGCTCCCCTAGCCGGTCTAAAGAACAAGACAGTGCGGTTTAATGATAGCGTGTCCAAGTCACAGATGACCGACGTGGTTTTAGATATGCTTAAGTAAGATGAGGTGAAGCATGGCCCTTTACGCGATAGGAGACACCCATCTCTCATTGGGCGGCAGTAAACCTATGGATGTATTTGGGGGTGCCTGGAAAGGTTATGTAGAAAAGCTCGAAGAGGGCTTTGCCCCGGTGCAGCCCGAGGATACAGTGGTGCTTTGCGGGGATCTTTCCTGGGGGATGAGCCTACAAGAATCCAGAGAGGACTTTGCCCTGCTGAGCCAGCTCCCCGGGAAGAAGATTCTCCTCAAGGGGAACCATGACTACTGGTGGACCACTGCCTCCAAAATGGAGCGGTTTTTCCGGGAGGAGGGCTTTGATAACCTGGAAATTCTTCACAACAACAGCTATGTCTACGGGGAGTATGCTCTCTGCGGTACCCGGGGCTGGTTCTTTGAGGAGGAGATGAAAGGGGCCGATCAAAAGGTTCTAAACCGGGAGCTGATCCGGCTGGAGACCTCCCTTAAGGCGGCCGGAGATCGGAGGATACTTTGTTTTCTCCACTACCCGCCTTGCTATCAGGGATACCGCTGTGAGCCTATTCTACAACTGTTGGAACAATATGGGGTGGAGCGCTGCTATTACGGCCACCTCCATGGCGCCAGCCACCGCCTTGCCATTCAGGGAAAGCAGGGTGCGGTGGACTATAGACTAATTTCCGCCGATTACCTGAATTTTAAGCCTGAAAAAATATATGATTAAATTAAAAAAGCTATGGAAATTCGAAGCAAAGTCTGATAGAATGTCTTGGATATTGCATTATAATGCCCATTTGTCTGTTTGAGCCGGGTGTTAACAGGAGGAAAATGAAATGAATGTCAAGAGCAAGGTAGAAAACAAAGAGCTTTTTTCCGTAGAGCTCATCATTGAAGTGGGTGCGGAAGAGTTTGAGGCCGGTCTTGACCGCGCATACAAAAAGAACAGAGGCAGCATCTCTGTGCCTGGCTTCCGTAAGGGCAAGGCCCCCCGCAAGGTGATCGAGGGCATGTACGGCGTTGGTGTTTTTTATGAAGATGCCATTGAGGAGCTTTATCCCGTCGCTCTTGAGGAGGCTGTTCGCACCGAAGGACTGGACATCGTGGCAACACCTGGCGTTGAAATTGTGGAGGCCGGTAAGGACGGCATGACGTTTAAGGCCACCATTACCGTTCGCCCTGAAGTGACCCTTGAGAACTATAAGGGCCTGGAGGCCGACAAGGTTTTGGCCACCGTCACTGACGCCGCCGTGGATGCGGAACTCCAGAGCTTTGTGGAGCGCGCCACCCGTTTGGAGACAGTGGAGCGCGCCGCTGAGAATGGCGACACAGCCGTTATTGACTTTGAAGGCTTCCAGGAAGGAATTCCCTTCAATGGCGGCAAGGGCGAGAATTTTGAGCTGGTACTAGGCTCCGGTTCCTTTATCCCCGGATTTGAGGATCAAGTGGTGGGTATGACCGCAGGGGAGGAGCGCGATGTCACTGTCACCTTCCCCGAGGACTATCAGGCCGAAGAGCTGGCCGGTAAGCCCGCCGTATTCAAGGTGAAGCTCCACGAGGTAAAGGCCAAAGTGGTGCCGGAGCTGGATGATGAGTTTGCCAAGGATGTTTCCGAGTTTGACACCTTGGTGGCTTTTAAGGAAGATCTCCGCGCTAAGATTGCAGACCGCAACATGGCTCAGGCCGACGCTCGCTTCAAGCAGGCTCTGCTGGATCAGCTTTCTGACAAGGTGACCATTGAGGTGCCTGCCGCCATGGTGGAAGCCCAGGTTGACAACATTATGAATGACTATAAGCAGCGCCTAGAGAGCCAGGGCGTCAGCCTTGAAATGTATATGTCCTATATGCAGCTCACCGAGCAGGCTATGCGGAATGAAGTGCGTCCCGCCGCCGTGAAGCAGCTGAAGACCCAGCTGGCTTTGGAAGCAATTGTCCGGGCTGAGCAGATCGAAGTGCCTGACGACGCCGTCACCGAAGAATTTAAGAAAATTGCTGCCAGCGTACAGCTTTCTGTAGAAGAGGTGGAAGCAGCCCTGTCCCGTGATAGCTTTAAGCGTGACATGGCAAGAGACCGTGCTCTTGATGTGGTGGTG
>JAGFXS010000094.1 GCA_017861415.1 Bacillota bacterium | reverse complement strand
AAAGATATCAGCGCCTACCAGAGCATCCGCCAGAGAACCGGTGAGCCCTTCCGGATTGCTGATCTGGGCCAGTTCTCGCTGATTGGGGGGCAGACTCTCGTCATTCCGGTTTAAGATGCCCTGTCTGTCGCAAAATATGAGGTTAGAAAAGCCCATGTCCAACAGCATTCTGCCGCTGGCACTACCTGCCGCACCAGTTCCGGAGAGGACAACCTTTACTGTCTCCCTGCGCTTACCCACCAGCTTTAGAGCGTTGGTGAGGGCGGCGGCAATGACCACTGCGGTGCCGTGCTGATCGTCGTGAAAGCGTTGGTGAGGGCGGCGGCAATGACCACTGCGGTGCCGTGCTGATCGTCGTGAAAGACGGGGATGTCGCAGCGTTCTTTGAGTTTTTGTTCAATTTCAAAGCAGCGGGGGGCGGAAATATCTTCTAAGTTAATGCCGCCGAAGCTTTTGGAGATGAGGGCCACGGTGTCCACGATGGTGTCCACATCTTGGCTGTCGATGCACAAGGGGAAGGCGTCCACCCCTGCAAATTCCTTGAAAAGAACGCACTTGCCCTCCATGACGGGCATGCCCGCGGCAGGGCCGATGTTGCCCAGCCCCAGAACAGCGGAGCCGTCGGTGATCACAGCCACCAGATTGCGGCGGCGGGTGAGGGTAAAGGACTTGGCATAGTCCTTCTGGATCTCCAGACAGGGGGCTGCCACGCCAGGGGTGTAGGCCAGAGAGAGATCTCGGGCGCTTTGAATAGGGCAACGGGAGATGACTTCGATTTTGCCTTCCAGAGCTTCGTGGAGGGCGAGGGATTCCTGATTCAGATCCATAGTGCGTTCTCCTTCATAGGGCTCAGACCATATCTTCCGGACGGAAGGCCGAGTCAAATTCTTCAGCTGTCATCAGACCGAGTGACAGGGCGGCCTCCTTGAGGGAGATATTCTCCCGATAGGCCAATTTAGCAATTTTGGCGCCGTTTTCATACCCCACGTGGGGGGTCAGGGCGGTGACGGTCATCAGAGAGCGGTCCACATTTTCCCGCATCTTCTCTCTGTTGGGGGTGATGCCGACTAGGCAGCGCTGGGTAAAGGAGCCAACGGCATCGGATAGCAGCCGCACCGACTGAAGGAAGTTGTAGGCGCACACGGGCATAAATACATTGAGCTGGAAGTTGCCCTGAGAGGCAGAAAGGGAGATGGCGGTGTCATTGGCCATCACCTGAACGGCCACCATGGTAAGTGCTTCGCTCTGGGTGGGATTCACCTTGCCGGGCATGATAGAGGAGCCTGGCTCGTTTTCGGGAATGAAAATCTCTCCTAGCCCGCAGCGGGGGCCGCTGGAAAGCCAGCGTACATCGTTGGCAATCTTCATGAGGTTTGCCGCCAAGGCCTTCAGGGCGCCATGGGAGAAGACCATAGCATCCTTGGAGGAAAGGGCGTGGAATTTGTTGGGGGCGGAGGTAAAGGGCAGGCCAGTGAAGGCGGCGACCTCCGCAGTGGCAGCCTCGGCAAAGCCGGGGGGAGAGTTGAGTCCTGTGCCCACGGCGGTGCCTCCCAGAGCTAGGCGGTATAGGCCGTCCAAGGACTGGATGATCATTTGCCGGGTGCTGGCGATCATGGACAGCCAACCGGAGATCTCCTGGGCAAAGGTCATGGGGACCGCGTCCTGAAGATGGGTGCGCCCAATTTTCAGGACATCTCGGTTTTCCGCCTCCAGCCGTGAGAGAACCGCCTCCATCTCCTCTAGAGAGGGGAGCAGGCGGCGGTGCACTTCCGTCACTGCGGCAATATGCATGGCGGTGGGGAAGGTGTCGTTGGAGCTCTGGGAGAGGTTCACATGGTCGTTGGGATGCAGCAAATGTTCTCCTGCTAGCTGATTTCCACGACCGGCGATGACCTCGTTGAGGTTCATGTTACTCTGGGTGCCGCTGCCCGTTTGCCAAACGGAAAGCGGAAATTCCTCGGCGAGAGTCCCTGCCAGAATTTCCTCACAGGCTTGCAGGATCAGATCTTTCCGAGTTAGATCCAGACGACCTAGGGCGTGGTTAGAGAGTGCGCAGGCCCGCTTGAGAACCGCAAAAGCACCAATGAGGGGCAGTGGCATACGCTCCTCTCCAATGGGAAAATTCTCAAGGCTCCTCTGAGTCTGGGCGCCCCAGAGTCGGTGGGCCGGAACAGAGATTTGGCCCATTGTGTCGTGTTCGATGCGATACTCCATAGGGGAGACTACCTCCTGGATAAGAATCGGTACAGCCGGAAAGCAAGGCTGCAGCGTCGTTGCCTCACGTTAAATGATACATAATGTTAGAGGGTAATTTGAGAGAAGACCTCTCCAATGGGGGCGGGGATTACCAGATTAGCTTTGGCATCCATGGAGGTGGACGCCTTGTTGATGAGCACCAGCTTATTCCCCTGGTAGTAGTTAACCAGACTTGCGGCGGGATAGACCACCAAGGAAGTTCCGCCGATGATAAGAATATCCGCATTCCGAATGTAGGAGACCGCCCGGTTCATGACGTCCATGTCCAAACCTTCCTCATAGAGAACTACGTCGGGGCGCACCATGCCGCCGCAGGCTTCACAGGCAGGGACGCCTTGGCTATTGGTCACAAGGGCCAAGGGATAGTCCCGCCGGCATTTGGCGCAGTAGTTTCGGTGGACGGAACCGTGAAGCTCTAAAACCTCCCGGCTGCCCGCCATCTGATGGAGACCATCAATATTCTGAGTGATCACTGCTTTGAGCTTATTTGCTTTCTCCATCTCCGCCAGTTTTTGATGGGCGGCGTTGGGCTTAGCCCAGGTGGCAATCATCTTTTCTCTATAAAATTTGAAAAACTCATCGGAGTGTGACACGAGGAAGGTATGGCTGAGCATGACCTCGGGGGGATAGTCGTACTTCTGGTGGTAAAGGCCATCCACACTGCGAAAGTCGGGAATGCCGCTCTCGGTGGAGACTCCGGCGCCGCCAAAAAATACAATGTTTGTACTACCATCAATCCAATGCTGAAGGGTTTGGAGGGAAGCATCCATAAAGAGCACTCCTTTCACATGGTAACTCATCAATGATGGCGCTGACTGGGTCGGCCGGCGCTGGGTTTATTGGGGTCTTTCTTGGTGGACTTGGGTTTGCCGGGGGGGAGATTGCCGGATCGGGTGTTACTCATTCCCGCCTTGCCGGCGGTAACGCGCTGTTTTTCGTGTCTGTTGGGATGAGAGATAATATTGGAGGGGGGCTTACGGCCACCGCTCCGAGGCTTGCGGCTTGCTCCCTTCAAATGACTGTACAGAAGATAGCCGATGAGGAGGGCAATGATGAGCAATCCTACGGGACTGGTTAAGAAGCCCCAAGCGCGATCCCACAGCAACTTTGGAACAGAGACTTGTACGTCGTTGGCGGCCACCAGATCAGCCTGACCATAGGGGATATCCATGTAAGTAACTGAAACTGTACCAAGAACTTGACCCTGCTTCACCGGGGCCTCAATCGTTTCGGCATTGAGAGTAACGGTGGTTTTCAAATAATCTGGGTCGTAGGAGCTGGGAAGGATGGATTCTATTGTCTTGTTAGGCTGAGCAACCACATAGGGGACGGTTTTACTCAGGCGAACAGGAACCTCATTCATTAATGTGCCGGGGGCAATGAGCGTCTGCACCTTGAAGTCATTAAATCCATGACGCAGTAGGCGGCGGCTCTCGGTAAACTGCCTGCGGTCTTCACTGGTGTCGGTATAGATCACATCTGCACCTAGAACCACGGCAATGAGGGTTCGTCCGCCGTTCTGGGCGGAGGAGACCAGACATTGACCCGCTTCCGGGGTGTAGCCCGTTTTTACGCCGGTGGCGGGGGTATAAATATAACCTGCATAGCGCCAACTGGAGATTAAGGCGTTGGTGCTGGACAGAACCCGCTCCTCAGATAGGTTGGTGGCGGGAACGGTGTGACGGGGGGTGGCCACAATTTTCTGAAAAAGGGGATACTTCATAGCTTGTCGGGTCATGAGATAGATGTCGTAGGCTGTGGTGTAGTGGTTGTCACGATGAAGACCATGAGGATTGGCAAAGTGGGTGCCGGTCATGCCTAGTTCTTCGGCGCGGGCGTTCATGGCATCCACAAAGGCAGAAATGCTGCCGCTCACTCCTTCGGCTAAAATGTTGGCGGACTCATTGGCGGATGAAATCAAAAGACAATAAAGAAGCTCCTCCACAGATATCTTTTCGCCCACCTGGATATTTTGAGTGGAGGAATCATTGGTGATATCCGCCAGAGAGGACGCTGAGGCGGTGAGGACCGTGGAAGCCTCCAGCTTACCTTGCTCAATGGCGTCTAAGACCAAGAGCGCCGTCATCACCTTGGTGATGCTGGCGGGATATCGCTTTTCGTGGGCGTTTTGGTCATATAGGACAGTGTCATATTGGACATCTACCAAAAGAGCGGCGGTGGCCTTCACCGCAGGAAATTCATCCTCCGCAGCGAAACAGGCAGAGGGAATCAGCGGCAGAAGGACGCAGAGAATGCACAAAAAAGAAAGGGCTTGCGTTATGTTTTTTTTCATAGGAAAGCCCCTTTCATTGTGTTATAATGTCCGCAAAGCGGAGGCGAGCAGAGTGCCGAGAGACAAGCTCGGCAAGGTATATGGGGACTCAGACGCCGGACAGGTCTTCCTTTCGGCCTGAGAGCAGAAGAAAAAGACTAATCTGCAAAAGGTGACAAGGATAACTACTATTCATCTTATATATTAATTATAACAAAGATAAGAACAAGACGCAACGGGGGATGTGGGGAGAAGATGACAAAAATATCACGGACTGAGGCATGGATTCTTGGCGTTACCCTTTTGTTTGTGATGGTCACGACGGGCTGGTTTTTCCTTCAGAACAACCGTCACGATGTGACCCGGATTGAAATCAGCCGCCAGAATGCCCCGTCGGAGGGATTATTGCCTGCTGAGGAGGACAATCCGGCGCCGGGGATTTTGGAGGGTGAACGAATCGACATCAACATTGCCCCGGCAGGTGATTTGGAACGTCTGCCTGGGATTGGCCCCGCTAGGGCCAGAGATATAGTGGCCTATCGGGAATCTGTCGGCCCCTTTCAGCAGCCAGAATCCATTATGAAGGTTTCCGGCATCGGAGAAAAAACCTATGCGAAAATAGCCGACTATATTACGGTTGGCGAAGGAGGAGAAGGGCATGCCGCGGATTCTGGTGGTGGATGACGAGAAGGTCATGGTCAAGGGCCTAAAATTCAACCTGGAGAACGAGGGTTATCAGGT
>JAGFXS010000093.1 GCA_017861415.1 Bacillota bacterium | reverse complement strand
GAGGGTCCACCCGTTCCCATCCCGAACACGGAAGTTAAGCTCGCTCGCGCCCACAATACTTGGCTGGAGACGGCCCGGGAAGATAGGTAGTGCCAACATATGCCTCCTTAGCTCAGTCGGTAGAGCATGCGGCTGTTAACCGCAGGGTCGTTGGTTCGAGTCCAACAGGGGGCGCCAGAACCTCTCCCTGAGCCAAGGGCTGAAGGAGAGGTTCTCTCTTTGACCACCTTCGGCACATGGGCCTTTAGCTCAGTTGGTTAGAGCAACCGGCTCATAACCGGTCGGTCCACGGTTCAAGTCCGTGAAGGCCCACCACATAGGGGTATAGCTCAGCTGGTAGAGCAGCGGTCTCCAAAACCGCGTGCCGAGGGTTCGAATCCTTCTGCCCCTGCCAGATTATTACGTGTTAGCGTTATAATATATTTGCTTTTGAGCGATCTCCATAATTTCTGCATTTGACAAATCCAGAGGATGAGGTCGACAAAACCGTGGCGCTGTAGCGAAGTCGGTTATCGCGCCGGCCTGTCACGCCGGAGATCGTGGGTTCAAGTCCCATCAGCGTCGCCAACTGCTCTTATAGCTCAGTCGGTAGAGCGCATCCTTGGTAAGGATGAGGTCGGCAGTTCGAATCTGCCTAAGAGCTCCAAAACTTCCGCAGTCTACTGGACTGCGGAAGTTTTTTTATAGAACATATTGCAGATGAGGATGCCACTGGGAAAGAGAGGTAATGGAAAAATGCTACAGCTACAAACCGTTGCTCGCATTCAGAGCGACTTTCAGACGAAGTTCGGAATTCCCCGGCAAAGCAACTTAGTGAAAGGGCTGAAGGCTACTATAGTTTTTGAAGAAGCGTTTCGTAATCCCGATGTGATCCGAGGACTGGAGGACTTCTCTCATTGCTGGCTTATTTGGGGGTTTTCTGAAAATATGGCAAAGAATTGGTCGCCCACTGTTCGGCCTCCCCGCCTAGGCGGAAACGAGCGCAGGGGTGTATTTGCCACCCGCTCTCCCTTTCGGCCTAACCCGCTGGGGCTTTCTTCTCTTCCCATCGATTCCATTGAGCTGCATCCCACCCTCGGTCCCCTCATTCATGTGTTGGGCGCTGATTTAATGGATGGCACCCCTATCTACGATATTAAGCCCTACATCCCTTATGCCGATGCTCACGCCGATGCCGTTGGCGGCTTTGCTAGGCAGGCGCCGGATAACAAGCTTCAAGTACTAGTGCCGGAAGCTCTGCGCCATGCTTTGCCGGTCGCAGTCTGGCCCGTTGTGGAAGAGCTACTATCTCTGGATCCAAGGCCGGCTTATCAGGAAGACCCCAGTCGCATCTACGGCATGTTGTTTCGTGGCTACGAACTGCGATTTTCTGTTGAAGAAAAAGTTCTCACCCTCCGGGAAGTAATTCCCGATGGGGAAGAAAAAGACTGATTAACTTATAAGTTACAGGAGAGAGGGCATGAAACGTATTTTATTTGTCTGTCACGGTAATATCTGCCGCAGCCCCATGGCAGAATTTGTGATGAAGAATTTGGTGGATCGTCATGACCGTGGCGGAGAGTTTTCCATAGACTCTGCAGGCACAAGCAGGGAGGAAGTAGGGAACCCTGTCTACCCACCTGCGGCCCGTGAGCTTCGCCTCAATGGCCTAGAACCCGGCAGCAAAACTGCTCGTCAGCTACGACCGGAAGACTATCAGGAGTATGATGTTCTAGTGGGAATGGACGAGGCGAATGTTCAAAATATGCTCCGGTTGTATCACGGTGACCCAGACAATAAGATTGTTCGCCTTCTAAACCTTACGCAGAAGCCACGGGATATCGCCGACCCCTGGTACAGCGGGGACTTTACCCAAACTTGGCGAGATGTAAATCAGGGCTGCGTGGCTCTGCTGAATTGGTTGGATCGTTAAAGCGCCCCCAAAGCCTCCGATAGGTTGGCTTTGGGGGTGTTTTTTGCTGTTCAATCGAAATTCTCATCTTGAGGGGACGAAACTGTACAACCCACTAGGGAGTTCTTCTCCTCATTGCAGAGCAATGCATAAGGAGGTTTTATGGAATTTCAAGTTTGTATTGATCCCGGGCATGGACCGGGCAGCGTCAACAAAAGTCCTGATGGACGCTATGAGGAGCAGGAGTTTGCCATGGATGTGTCCCAACGGGTTGCAGCCATACTCAGAGGCCATGGGGTGGACGTACTCCTGACCCGCAGCAAGGACGAGTTTCCTTCCCTTGGCGAGAGATGCCGCATCGCCAACGCCCATCCGGAGATCAGGCTGTTTGTTTCTATCCATTCCAATGCAATGGGGGGCGGAGGCTGGCAGACTCCTTCGGGACACATGATCTTTACCTCGGCGCCAGGGGAAAATGAGGACAGAAACCGAGCAGCAAGGGCTATCCTGAACAGCCTGGAACAGGCTGGGATCCCCCTGCGGAAAAGCTGTCTCCAGAACCAGAAATTCACGGTGCTGACGGATACCAGCGCGCCGGCGGTGCTTCTGGAACACGGCTTTCACACCAATCTTGAGGAGGTGGAGATGCTTCTAGATCCTGCGTTCCGCCAGAAACTGGCTCAAGCGGACGCCCAGGGCATATTGGACTTTCTGGGTATCAATGCGTCCCAACCGAATCAGGACCGAGATCGCGTTAAAGCTCGATTTGGACTAGAAGAGCAAACCATAGACTATCTGGAGGACTATAAGTATGGCAAGGAGCTGCTGTCTAAGCTCGCTGAAGGAGGCAAGACATGATGGACTGGGCAAAGGAATGTAAGCTGGGACTGACAGCCCTCATGGCGGGGCTCACCGCCTTATGGGGTTGGTTCGGCTGGCTCATTATCCTGTGGCTGGGCTGCTTGATTCTGGACTATATCACAGGTTCACTGGCCGCCGCCAAAGAAGGCTGCTGGAACTCCCGCAGGGCCCGTGAAGGCATCTGGCAAAAGGTTGGCTGTATGGCCGCGGTGATGGTAGCAGCTGCTGCGGATCTCCTCTTGGGCACTGTGGCGGCAAACATTCCAAACATGGATTTGGAATACGGCACCCTGCTCTGTCCCCTGGTGGTGGTATGGTACACCCTGACAGAGCTGGGCAGCGCCATAGAAAACGCTGTTAAATTGGGTGCTCCCGTACCGGAATTTCTGCGCAGGACATTGGAGCTTTTGAAAAAAGACCAGGAATAAGGTAAGAAAGGCCCCGCCGATGAGTATCATCGGCGGGGCCTTGTCATTTGCAAAAAGGGGGCTATTAGAATACGCCCTGATCCATCATTGCTTCGGCAACCTTCAGGAAGCCTGCGATGTTAGCGCCGGCAACCAGGTCGTAGCCCAGGTTGTACTCTTCGGCAGCCTTCATGGAAACATCAACGATGTTAGCCATCATCTTGTAGAGCTGTGCGTCAACCTGCTCGGGCTCCCAGGTCAGGCGCTCGGAGTTCTGGGACATTTCCATAGCGGAAACGCCTACGCCGCCAGCGTTGACAGCCTTGGAGGGAGCAACAACCTTCACCTTGGTCTTCAGGTATGCCAGTGCCTCGTTGGTGGTGGGCATGTTAGCAACCTCGATATAGTACTGTACGCCGTTGGCAATGATCTGGTCAGCTTCCTTCATGCCAATTTCGTTCTGGAAGGCGGAAGGCATAGCAATGTCCATCTTCTCGCCCCAGGGACGCTGGCCAGCAACGAACTTGCAGCCGAACTTGTCAGCGTAGTCCTGTGCACGGTCACGGCCGGAGGAACGCATCTCGAGGAGGTACTCGATCTTCTCTTCGGTGACAACGCCGTCAGCGTCATAGCAGTAGCCGTCGGGGCCGGAGATGGTGACAACCTTGCCGCCCAGCTCAGCGACCTTCTTGCAGATGCCCCATGCTACGTTGCCGAAGCCGGACACGCCAACGGTCTTGCCCTTCATGTCCTCGCCCAAACGCTTCAGCACTTCGACGGTGTAGTACACTGCGCCGTAGCCGGTAGCTTCGGGACGGAAGGGGGAACCGCCGTAGGTTGCGCCCTTACCGGTGAGAACGCCGTTCTCCCACACGCCCTTCAGGCGGCGATACTGACCATACATAAAGCCGATCTCACGGCCGCCCACGCCGATGTCGCCAGCGGGCACGTCGCAGTCGGGGCCAATGTAACGATACAGAGCGGTCATGAAGCTCTGGCAGAAACGCATGATCTCAGCGTCAGACTTGCCGCGGGGGTCAAAGTCGGAACCGCCCTTAGCGCCGCCGATGGGCAGGCCGGTGAGGCTGTTCTTGAAGATCTGCTCAAAGCCCAAGAACTTGATGATGCCGGGGT
Source organism: Bacillota bacterium (assembly GCA_017861415.1). Classification (GTDB taxonomy): domain Bacteria; phylum Bacillota; class Clostridia; order Oscillospirales; family Oscillospiraceae; genus Evtepia. The sequence goes on along the minus strand of JAGFXS010000093.1, from coordinate 674 downwards.
ATACGGAGGGATGGAAGCGCAGGCCGCCCTTATAGGGGCCGAGAGCGCCGTTGAACTGGAAACGATAGCCCAGGTTGGTGTGCCACTCGCCAGCGTCGTCCATCCAGCAAACGCGGAATGTGAACATACGCTCGGGCTCAACCATACGGCCCAGCAGGTCAACCTTCTCGTACTCGGGGTGCTTGTCGATGACAGGGCTCAGGGACTCCAGAACCTCTTCAACAGTCTGGACATACTCGGTCTCGGAAGCGTGCTTTGCTTTGACGTTTTCAATTACTCTAGCGACATAAGCATTCATATCTAAGGTGCTCCTTTTTCCTTAAATTTAGTATCTGCCATCTCTGCAGATACCGACAAGGACAGTATGGTCCCGCGGATGATGGCGTTTCAGTGGTGTGAAAACCGCACAAAATGGCCGCAGTTCCCAAACCCAAAATCACCTTCCAATTTCGGAGGAAACGCGGTGGATTTTATCCGATTTGCACAGCACTGGAATCCAGCACCCTCAAGACAAATGGAGTATATCACGAACCTATAAAAAAGGCAACAGAAATGTGCAAAAAAAGACGGAGAAAATCCCCCATTTAAACAAAAAAACAGCAGCCTATGAGGGCGTATTTCCAGAAATCATAACACGCTGGAAAGAATCCGTCGCAGGCCGCTGTAAGAGTTGT
>JAGFXS010000019.1 GCA_017861415.1 Bacillota bacterium | reverse complement strand
CAATGTCTTCGGACAAGCTTAGACAAAACCTCTGGTGCTACTTGTCCCCCTCCCCTCATAAGCTGTTCACAAAAAGGGAGGTGCATTTTGGTTGTGAAAGACCCCAATCTGACCATCCGATTTCATCTTGCAGGCACGGTGGAAGATACCGCTGCTTACATACTTCGTATCCTATTGGATGCTCACTGGAACACTATTGACAAAGCAATATGGGACGCTGCGGAAAATCTAAACTTCAATTCGTCATCAGACCGGAAGGCATAGCCTGCCGGTCTTTTATTTTTTCCCTTTTCATAGCATCAAAACCGTTCCCCTTTGTTACTTCCGTACATAAAGATCTCTCAGAGCGCTTACCCGCATTTAACCGGCCTCTCTTCCTTCAGGTGAAGGAGATTTTAGATCTAAACAAGGCGGAGCGCCATATCCGCGGCGGAATTGCCACCAGGCGTAAGTATAAAGGCGACTAAGTCCCGCTTCTAACAAAAAAGCATCCGAAGCTACGACTTCGGATGCTTTTTATGCTTAACAAACAAAGATATGGATTACTCAGCGGAAACTAAATAGAGATAGACCGGTTGTCCTCCGTTCAGAACAGTAACCTCTGCGTCTGGACAGGCACTGCGGAACTTACCTGCTGCCGCCTCCGCTTCTTCCTGGGCAACCCCCTGACCGTAGAACACGGTAATAAACTCGGATCCCCTGCGGGCTGTCTCTTCAGCCATCTGTTTAAGCAAGGACTCCAAACTTTCATTGGTCCCAAAGAGCTGATTGTTCAGCAGGGCCAGATAGTCTCCCTCTTTGATGATGGTACCGTCGAACTCTGAATCTCGAGCGGCATAGGTTACTTCCATGGTAGTCACCTGAGCCATAACTTCCTCCATGGTAGCTGTGTTATCCGCCTCTTCCCCATCGTAGTCCATTTGCAGCATGGCAGCCATACCTTGGGGCACCGTCCGTGAAGGGAGTACAACCACGCGCTTTCCTTCCACAAGGGGCACCGCCTGCTGGGCCGCCATAATTATGTTCCCGTTGTTAGGAAGCACATAGACGATCTCCGCCGGGGTTTTATTGATCTCCCGGAGGATATCCTCGGTGGAAGGGTTCATGGTCTGTCCGCCTCGGATGATCCCATCTGCACCCAACTCCTCAAAGACCTTGGCTAGACCTTCTCCAGCGCAGACCGCCACAAAACCATACTTCTTCTCCGGAGGTGCAATAACATCCTCTTCGGGCTCCTGCGCGTGCACTTCAGCCTCTAAAATCTCCGTGTGCTGTTCCCGCATATTTTCAATCTTTACCGTCAGAAGGGCTCCGTAGGCAAGCGCCTCCTCCAGCACCTTGCCGGGATGGTTGGTGTGGACATGAACTTTGATGATCTCGTCATCCTCCACCAGCACCAGACTGTCGCCCATACCATCCAGGAAGCTGCGCAGTTTTCCTGGGTCCTTATCGTTATCCCGGCTGCAGATAAACTCTGTGCAGTAGCCGTAAGTAATTTCCTCTGTGGAGAAGGCGCCAAAATTCGCCTGCTCCTTTGCGGGCAGCGCCTCATCCCCGCCTTCAGGCATGGGAAGGCCTCGCAACTCGTCCAGCATGCCCTGGAGAATGCGCAGATAGCCCATGCCGCCGGCATCCACCACGCCCGCCTTCTTCAGAACGGGATTTTGCTCGATGGTATTGGCCAGAGCCTCCTCCGCGGCAAAAATGCTCTGTTCCAGCACAAACTCCACCGCGCTATTTTCCCCCGCAGCCTCCGTGGCCCGGGCCGCCGCCAGACGGGATACCGTCAGCACGGTGCCCTCTGCCGGCTTCATGACCGCTTTGTATGCGGCAGCCACACCTGCATTAAAGGCCTCTGCAAGCAAAACACCGTCTATTTTCTCCTGGTCTTTCACCGTCTTGGAAAACCCACGAAAGAGCAGGGACAAAATCACCCCAGAATTGCCTCTGGCTCCCCGGAGCATGGCTGACGCCGCGATGGATGCCGCCTCACTCACAGTATCCGGATTCTTCTTGCGCAGCTCCGCTGCCGCACTTCCAATGGTCAGGCTCATGTTGGTACCGGTATCTCCATCCGGCACCGGGAACACATTGAGCTCATTGATCTTTTGCTTCTGGGTGTTTAGGGAGGCGGAGGCATGGATCATCATCCGGGCCAAAAGCGCTCCTTCCAGAACTTGTTTCATAGTCCAGTTCCTCTCTTTCGGTGGTCTTCCTCATTCAATATCCATGGAGTCGATATATACATCCACCGCCCGGACTTCCGCGCCTGTGAGCTTGCCCACCGTATAGCGCACTTCACTTATAATTGCCTCACTGACCGCATGAAGATTCACGCCGTTGTCCACAATAATGTGGAGCTCAATGGAAACGGTTTCATCCTCCTGGTAAAAGACCTTCACACCCTTGGCCATCGATTCGCTCCGGAGCAGGTGGATGAGGCCGTCTTTTTTGGAGCGCGCCGCCATGCCCTTCACGCCGAAGCAGCTGGTGGCTACTGCCCCCGTAATGGTAGTAAACACGTCGTTATCAATTTGAACAAAGCCTTGCTCATTTTGAATTTTCATAGGATCGCCATCCTTTCTGCAGTTTAGTTCCATTTATTTTTTTGAAAACAGAGAAAAGTATTCTCTCCGCAATTGTATTTTTCCTGTCAATCGTGTAGAATAAGCTTATACGCCGAATCAAGGAGGTTTTTTCATGAGAGCTACCAGTTTCATTTTCAAGGTTGCCGCCATTATTCTGGCTGTTGCCGCTGTAGTCTGCGCCGTTCTGGCCAATCTGGAACGCATTACAGACTGGGCGCTGACCCTGCGTGAGCAGATCGCCACAAAGTGCAGCCCTCCGTGCGGCTGTTGCGACAATGATGAATACGAAGATTGGGATATCTAAGACACCTAGCAAAGAGTCAAAAATCCGGAGCAGTCGCGGCTGCTCTGGATTTTTTTATTCGCCTGATGTGTGGCCTTAAGGCGCAGACTAATAAAAAAAGGTTCTGCAGAAAAAGGCAGGTCTCACTTCTCCATGAAACTCAACTCATGAAAGGATTCACGGGCGGAGATCAAATGGGGTGTAATCTCTTTGATCATGTTAAACGTAAACAGGGCCGTGGTAAGGAGGGTGCCCGCCTCATCCGTCTGCTCCACCGCCACCACGCTGATATGCTTACCCAGCTTCTGAATCTTCGAATGGCAGTGAACCACCTTCCCCGCAGCAGGACGCAGAAAGTTCACCGTACTGCTCTGGGTTACGCTGAGTTTCCCCGCCGCTGCCATGTTGTGCCCGGCAACAGAATCCGCCAGGGCCACGAGACAGCCCCCGTGAACGGTTCCATACGGGTTAAGCACATGGGGCGTTACATAGAGGATTCCCTCGGCCTCCTGTGGGTCTGCCCACAGGACCTCCATATTGAGGCTTTGAATAAAAGGGTCGATGGTGCCCCCCTGGGCCATAAGATCCTCCACAATAAATCCTTTGTCAGGCTGCTTTGTCTGACGGTCAACGAAGGAACCCATTGAGTATTTCCTCCTCTGCCTCCGCTTCTGTTAGCCCTAAGGTCATGAGCTTCAGAATCTGATCTCCGGCGATCCGACCGATAGCCGCCTCGTGGATCAGCTGTGCATCGGTATGGTTGGCGGAAATGGCGGGAATGGCCTTAACTTTGGCCTGGTTCATAATGATGGCATCACACTGTACATGCCCGAAGCAATGGCTGTTACCCACCACCCGGGGATAAAACACCTGCTCGGAGCCGTCTTGAGCCACAGAGCGGGAAATCACCCGGGCCGAGGCCTCTTCCCCCTCCAAGAAAATGTCCATCTCTGATTCGGCGAACTGCTTACCATGGGTCAGGAGCTTTTCTGTGATCACCGCTTCAGCACCCTCGCCCACCGTTACTTTAGTGTAACGTCTGGTGGAATCCACCCCGCGGATTTGGCTGGTGTCCAGCTGAATAGAGGCTCCCTTTTCCAGGTTCACCACCGTTTGCGGATTCATAATCCGCGCCCCGGTGCCCTCACCTTCGCCGTAGTGTCGTTCCACATAGCGCACCTTGGAATTCGCCCCCACATGGAAGGTATGAAGCCCGTCATGCATGAAAAAGTCGTTATAAACCAGCTCTGACCATCCGCTTTCGGTGATGATCACAGGGATGTGAATCGACTCCCCGCGAGTTCCCGGCTTGACATGAATATCGATGCCGGGCTGATCCTCTTTGGAGATAATCTGAATGTTGGCCGTGGAGGCCCGGGAATCCAATTTGCCGTTTTTCCGGATGTTGTAGGCCCCTTTCGGCGTACCCTCCAGCTCAGCAATTTCACGCAATAGCCTAGTATCTATCTGTGCCATAGGCGAATGTTACTCCTATTCTCTTCAGTGAGGCAGCAGCCAACCCTTAGTTGGCTTCCGCCAGTAGTCCACAGGACATGCCCCGGCTGCATCCGTCGATGGTATCCATCAGGTAAGGGAAAACCTCGGCCTTTGGGCCCTGACGGGTGACCTTACCACCAGAAATTACCACAATCTCATCGGCAAGGTTGATGATCCGCTCCTGATGTGAGATCACTAAAATGGTACTGTCCCGCTTGTCATGGATGTCCTTAAATGTCTCCGTGAGCTTGGCAAAAGACCAGAGGTCAATCCCCGCCTCCGGTTCATCGAAGATCAATAGTCCGGAGGAACGAGCTAAAATCGTGGCGATCTCTATGCGCTTAATTTCCCCGCCGGACAAAGAGGCATCCATCTCCCTGTCCACATAGTCCGCTGCACATAGGCCGACCTGGGTAAGATATTGGCAGCAGACATCCCGGGAAAGATTTCGGTTTCCGGCAGCGATCCCTAAAATATCCCTTACCCGAAGGCCTTTAAAGCGGGGCGGCTGTTGGAATCCATAGCTGACCCCTAGTTTCGCCCGCTCGGACAGCGTTTTGTAGGTGATGTCCTCTCCGTTCCAGAGGATCTGCCCCTCGGTAGGCTTCACGATGCCCATGATGACCTTGGCAAGGGTGGTTTTGCCCCCTCCGTTTGGCCCGGTGAGCACCACAAAGCTGTGGGGTTTTATGGTCAGGTCAATGCCCCGCAGAATATCCATCTGCCCATGGTCATCCTCCACCTGATAGGTAATTCCCTTCAGTTCTAACATAGGTCCTACTCCTCATTGATCACCGCAGGGCGACAAGTCCCGGCATCTTTTTTCCGGCTACGCCTTTGCGAATCATCTCGCAATTTTGCAGTCGGTTATTGGCCGAGAGCACCGTACCCCCCGGTGGCGTTCCCAAATTCCGTCTAGGAACACCTATTTTGGGTATTATAGCACGATTCCATTCCCATGACAAGTAATTCGGCCCTGCCATTCGACTTGTCCATGCCTTTTGGATAGTTATACCCGTTTTCTGGTTTTCTCCAACAACTTTTTCTCTTTGAGCCAGCGATACTACACAAATTCAGCACTTTTTTACCTTGACAAATCTTTTCTTATTTTTTATATTTATATTTTAATAATAAACTGATTATTTTTGATCGGAAGTCCTGTTTCGGCGGCTGGCAATGTGGATGTCAGACCGCCAAATCCTTTACAGGACAAGAAAGGAAGCGCGGTCATGAAAGTTGGATTTGATAATGCCAAGTACCTGTTGCTCCAATCGGAGAATATCCGTTCCCGAATTAGCCAGTTTGGCGGCAAGCTGTATCTGGAATTCGGCGGTAAGCTCTTCGATGATCACCATGCCTCGCGGGTTCTCCCTGGCTTTCAGCCTGATACCAAGATCCGCATGCTCCTGCAGCTAAAGGAACAGGTGGAAATCATTGTAGCCGTCTCTGCCGAGGATATTGAAAAGCACAAGGTCCGGGGCGATTTGGGTATCCCCTACACCAACGACACGCTGCGCCTGATTGACGCTTTCCGTTCCTTCGGCTTTTATGTGGGCAGCGTCGTCCTCACCCGCTTCTCCGGCCAACCCACCGCCGTCCTTTTCCAGCGCCAGCTGGAGGACTCCGGTATGAAAGTATACCGCCATTACCCCATTGAGGGTTATCCCTACGATATTTCCAAAATTGTCAGCCCCGAGGGCTATGGCAAGAACGATTTTGTAGAGACTAAAAATTCCCTGGTGGTGGTCACCGCGCCTGGCCCCGGCAGCGGCAAAATGGCCGTCTGCCTCTCCCAGCTCTATCATGAGCATCAGCGTGGCGTTCAGGCCGGCTATGCTAAGTATGAGACCTTCCCTGTCCACAACCTTCCCCTCCGCCATCCGGTGAACCTAGCCTATGAGGCGGCCACAGCCGACCTCAATGACCTGAACATGATCGACCCCTTCCATCTGGATGCCTACAACATCACTTCCGTCAACTATAACCGAGACATCGAGATTTTCCCCGTCCTGAAGACTATGTTTGAGGCCATGCTGGGTAAGTCTCCCTATCAGTCCCCCACCGATATGGGTGTCAACCGGGCAGGTGACTGCATCATTGACGATGAATTGGTACGGGAAGCCGCCAAAAATGAGATCCTGCGCCGCTATTACCAGGAGCTATACCGACAGCGCCGGGGCAAGTCCGACGGCAGAGAAATCTACCGCATCGAGCTGCTCATGAAGGAGCTCTCCCTTACCGCTCAAAGCCGCACCGTGGTGAAACCGGCTCTGGAAGTTGCGGAGCTGACCTGTGCCCCCGCCGCAGCCATTCAGGTGCCTGACGGCAATATCCTCACGGGTAAGACCTCCCCTCTCCTGGGTGCAGCCTCCGCCTTGCTGCTTAATGCATTGAAGTATTTAGGCGGCATCGACGCCGAGGTGCATCTCATCGGCCCGGAGGTCATCGAGCCTGTCCAAGAGCTGAAGGTCAGTGTACTGGGCAACAGCAATCCCCACTTACATATTGATGAGCTTTTGGTAGCCCTCTCCATCTGTGCTGTCACCGATTCCAACGCTAAAATCGCCATTGAACAGCTCCAAAAGCTGCGCGGCTCCGAGGCTCACTCCACGGTTATCCTCTCCGAGGCGGACGAGGACAGCTTCCGCCGCCTTGGGATTCGCCTTACCTGTGAACCTAAGTACGAAACCAGCAAACTCTATCACGGCTGAGTCCCGCCGTTGTCCCTTTGTATCCTTTCCCTATTCGGTGACTATTTGTGCCTTTGTGCGCAGCCAAATTATAAGGAGTGTTTTTCATGGGAAAATCGTTTATCCCCCCTGCTTATGCCCCCACCCTCAACCTCTATGATACCCAGAAGGCCATCAGCCTTCTCAAGCGAATCTTTGAGGATTCTCTCTGCGGCCTTCTCCATCTGCGCCGGGTCTCCGCCCCGCTCTTTGTGGAGGCATCTACCGGCCTCAACGACGATTTGAACGGCGTGGAGCGCCCCGTTTCCTTTGACGTCCCCTTCACCAGCCGAGACGCCCAAGTGGTGCACTCCCTGGCCAAATGGAAGCGTATGGCCCTCTATCGCTATCAGTTCTCCGTCGGTGAGGGACTCTGCACCGATATGAACGCCATCCGCCGGGATGAGGAGCTGGATAACCTCCACTCCGTCTATGTGGATCAGTGGGACTGGGAAAAGGTCATTGCTCCCCGTGACCGCACCATTGAATACCTCCAGAATACCGTCAGAGACATCCACAAGGCCATCTGCAGCACCCAAGCCACCCTGCGCTCGGTCTATCCCCAGCTCACCATCCTGCCCCTGGTGGACTCAGAGATCAGCTTTATCACCACCCAGGAGCTGGAGGACCTCTATCCCGATCTCACCCCCAAGGAGCGTGAAAACACCTATGTGAAGGCGCACCCCGTCACCTTCCTCATGCAGATTGGCGGTGCCTTGCGGTCTGGCAGCCCCCACGACGGCCGCGCACCAGACTATGACGACTGGTCTCTTAACGGTGATCTTCTGGTCTGGGACTCCGTACTGGGTCAAGCTTTAGAGCTCTCCTCTATGGGCATCCGGGTGGATGCTCAGTCCTTGGATCAGCAACTGAGCATTGCAGGCTGCGATAACCGCCGCTCCTTTACCTTCCATAAAATGCTTCTCGCCGGCGAGCTGCCCCTTACCATCGGCGGCGGCATCGGACAGTCCCGTCTTTCCATGTTCCTCCTAGGCAAAGCCCATATCGGCGAGGTCCAGGCTTCCATCTGGGATCCCGAAACCATGGCTGTTTGTCAGGATGCAGGCATTATTTTGCTGTAAGATACTGAGCGGATAGTAAATCATCATGAAAATATAAACGCATCCCCTTGGCCAAATGCCAAGGGGATGCGTTTATATTAACGCGCCTCCGGCCCTAGGAGCAAGGGCTGCAGCTGCCGCCCCTCTAGGGCTGCGGCAATCGTCTCCGGAAGCTGCCGTAAATCCGCCACCACCGAGGTGGGCTTCCCATTCGGATCATCCTGCCGAAATGGAACAAAGTAATAGTTCTTCCGATTGAGAAGCTCTCCAATATTCTTTGCCGCCGTACCAAGACCGTCGTTAGTGGAGATTGCCACCACCACAGGTCTTCCGTTTCTCAGGTGTGCCTTAGCCGCCATAGTTACCGACGTATCAGCCACACCCGTGGCCAGCTTTGCTAAGGTGTTGCCTGTACAGGGCGCTATCACCAAAATGTCCAGCAGCTTCTGTGGTCCGATTGGCTCAGCCCCCTGAATATTGCTGATAACATTTCTTCCGGTAATCCGCTCCATTTCCCAGATTAAATCCTCTGCCCTACCAAAGCGAGTATTGGTCTTTGCCGAAAAATCGGAGGCAATGGGCAATATATTTTTATATAGTTCTCGCAGTTCCGTCAGGGCGTCCAGCACCTGCCTGTGGGTGCAGAAGGAGCCGCAGACAGCGAAGCCTACCTGTATGTCGTCTCGCATGCCATTCACACTCCCCACTCATGTAACACGTTGTATACCGCCTCTGCAATGGCCTTGGCAGCGGACACCGGCGCAGACCGCCCGGGAATCCCTGGAAGACTAACTGCGTTGATTCCCAGCTCTCTGGCCGCTGCCAGATCCACACCACCGGGTGCCGAGGCTAAATCAATAATAAATACCCCATGCTGGACCCGTTCTAGGTGTTGTCGGTCCAACATCATCGCGGGCACGGTGTTGACGATCAATTCGTACCCACCCAACCAATGGAGAAGCCGCCGAGAGTCTTCAACGCCATATCCAAAAGCTTTTACCCACGCCCAGTCCTCGCAGCTGCGGGCGGCCACCGTTACCCTAGCTCCCAAATTTTTCAGTCGGTGGGCACATAGTTTCCCAACGCGTCCATATCCAATCACCAGCACACGGGCTCCGTGAAGGGTGGTAGACATGTTTTCCATGGCCACCTGGATTGCCCCTTCTGCCGTGGGCACCGCGTTGGCAATTTTACATTCCTCCCGCTCGTAATAATCGAACAGGCGCAGGCTTCGCTTTTCCGCTTCCTTTTTTACTTCTTCTGAAAGCAGACCGCCGCAGACAACCTGCCCCGGATGAAGCTGATCCAAAATCTCCCCTAGGGTTACCTCTTTCCGACTGAAGGGGGCATTCAGCAGGCCGTCTCCTCCTAGCACAGGAATGGGCAAAACCACGCAATGGGCGCGGGAGGCATCGACAAATGCGCTTCCACCACGCCCTTCCTGTTGTCCTTTCTCCAGTGCAGCCGTATGTACGGTGTTTCCATCTGTCTCCAGAAGCTCCGCCAGTTTCAGCTGACGCAGATCTCCGCCCACGACCCAAAAGTTTCGTTCCCGATCCAACTATGTATCCTCCTTTCTCACCGCGCTGTTCTATTCTATTCCCGGGGTGAAAAAGGGTGTCTTGTCCTGCTTTCTCTTTCTGAAACGACAAAAACAGCGGACAAGGAAAACACCTTGTCCGCTGTTGCACCTAATTACAATTCCTTAGAAAAGAGGAAGACCGTTTTCCCTGATTAAAACGCCCACCTTCTCCAGTGCCATATGGTAATCCGCAGTTCCGAGAAAAGAGTCTCTCAGAATCTCCAGCATCTCTATCATCTCATCGGCCTCATCGCTTAAAACTTTGTTTAGATCAAATTCACGGATTGCCTCTCCCATAAAGCGTCGGGCCGTGGCCTCATCGTAAATCGCCATGACAAAGAGATGGAATGTGCCCACCGAACCATAAGAGTAGTAGCCGTTGTACCTCTCCAAATCGGAAGGACTGTAAACCTCCGGGCAGGCAAAAGCCAGCTCCGGTAGCTCACCCCCGTTTTCCTCTTTCAGGCGAGCTTCTTCCACAGGCCCCCGATAGCACTCCATGCCACAAGCTTTTTCCAGCCAGTCCCGAATGTGTGCATCCGCCTCGACGGCACCCGGGAAGCAGAGAAGGTTTGATCCGCCCTGATCACTTTGATTGATTTTCTGAATACACAAAAACATATGATCGCTCATGCCACTGTCTCCTTGCGCTTCTTTATATTTACAGGCCGCAGCCCAATAGCCGAACCTCCGGCTCCAGAAGAACTCCCGTATCCCTTTGAACCGTGTCACGCACCCGGCGCATCACACAAAGGACGTCTTCGCAGGTGGCTCCGCCGGTATTTACCACAAAGCCTGCATGTTTCTCCGAAACTTGTGCCCCACCCCGACAGCAACCTTTCAAGCCGCAACCTTCAATTAAGGTTCCGGCAAACTGTCCAGCAGGCCGCTTAAAGGTACTGCCCGCGCTGGGGTATTCAAGGGGTTGCTTACTACGGCGGCGCTCCGCCAAGTCCATCATTGTTTGCCTGATGATCTCAGGGTCCCTGGGTGTGAGTTCCAGTGTCGCACCGAGTATCAGCCGTGGCTCACGGGAAAAAACGCTGCTGCGGTAGGAAAACTCCAGCTGCTCGCCAGAAAGTCGCTCCACCCGTCCCCGTTGGCTGATGCAATCCACACAGGTGACGATCTGCGCCATCTCTCCATCGTAGGCACCGGCGTTCATGAACACGGCTCCACCCAGAGTGCCGGGAATCCCGTGGGCAAATTCCATCCCTCCAAGACCCTGCTCCAGGGCAAAGACCGCAATCTGGGCGAGACTCGCCCCGCTACCTACATAGAGGGTAGTCTTCCCCAAAAGTTCCACCGTACTCATACAGCATTTAATGACGAAAACAGGAAGGCCATCGTCGGATACCAACAGATTAGACCCCTTCCCCATGACAAAGTAAGGCACACCGAGGGTGCGGGCAGCCTCCAATGCGGCGACAGCCTCCTCACTCGTCTGGGGAAGCGCCATAATGGGAACGGGGCCGCCGATCCGAAAACTGGTATGCCGGCTCATGGGTTCCTCTACCCGAAGCTCCAGTTCAGGGCAGCGTGCCTCCAAGTGCGACTTGATCTCTTCATATTTGTCCACAAAGACCCCCCAATACAGTTCCTATCGGTTTTCAGTATACCAGACTTTTAAAAAAAAGAAAGACGGATTTCCCCTGTCTCTAAAAACCGCCGCGGCACCCTCTGTGCCGCGGCGGTTTGGTTCTGCCAAGGGATTACAGTTCTTCAGAGGCTACGACACTCTCAGAACCGGTTTCGTTGCTGTATATCTCGGATACCGCCGCAGCCACAGCCTCGTAGGCATTCTCCACGCCGTGATCCGACTTCTCGCGATGCCGATAGACGGCCAGACCGGAGCCAGCGGGGATCAACTTGCCGATGATAACATTTTCCTTTAGACCCAAGAGGTGATCCACCTTGCCCTTGATGGCTGCTTCCGTGAGCACCTTGGTGGTCTCTTGGAAGGAAGCGGCAGAGAGGAAGGATTCCGTTGCCAGCGCGGCCTTGGTTATACCCATGAGGAGTCTGGATGCCACAGGGAGTACCAGCTCGATTCCGTCGTTGGTTTCTCCGGCGTCAATCCGGGCCTGAACCTCCGCCTTGGCGTCCAGGTATTCCATATACTCCACGGTGGAGCCGGAGAGGAGCTTGGAATCACCGGCCTCCTCAATGCGAACTTTCCGCATCATCTGGCGGACAATAATCTCAATGTGCTTATCATTGATATCAACGCCCTGCTGACGGTAGGGCTTCTGCACTTCCTGGATGAGGTAGTTATGCACATCGGAAATGCCACGAATCCGCAGAACATCGTGAGGGGAAAGAGCGCCTTCTGTGAGCTGATCGCCCTTGTAAGAAGTGACACCATTCTTCACACGGATGCCAGAACTGTAGGGCAGCGCGTAGCTAACTACTTCACCGTCGTCGGCGGTAATATTCACATTGCAGAGGGTGGCCCGCTTATTTTCTTCCAGGCTGACTGTACCGGTAATCTCCGCCAACTGCGCCATCTTCTTGGGCTTTCTGGCCTCAAAAAGCTCCTCGACACGGGGCAGACCCTGGGTAATGTCGCCGCCGGCAACACCGCCGGTGTGGAAGGTACGCATGGTCAGCTGGGTACCAGGCTCACCGATGGACTGGGCGGCAATGATGCCAACTGCTTCGCCCTCGCCCACTACCTCGCCGCTGGCTAGGTTCATGCCGTAGCACTTGGAGCACACACCGCTTCGGGAATGGCAGGTCAGGACGGATCGAATATTCACTTCAAAGATGCCGTGGGCTTCCAATACTGCCGCATCTTCGTTTAGCAGCATGCTGTCTTTGCTGAACAGAACCTCGCCGGTCTGGGGATCTACAATGTCCTCTACGAGGAAGCGGCCCTTGAGCCTCTCGCCAAAGGTCTCAATGATCTGACCGTTTTCGCTGATCTCGGAAATGGTGATACCCTCGTCGGTTCCACAATCCTGGTCCCGGATGATCACTTCCTGAGACACGTCCACCAGACGGCGGGTAAGGTAACCGGAGTCAGCGGTACGCAGGGCGGTGTCGGCCAGACCCTTACGGGCGCCTCTGGAGGAAATGAAGTACTCCAGAACAGAGAGGCCTTCACGGAAGTTGGCCTTGATGGGGATCTCGATGGCCCGGCCAGAGGTGTCGGCCATCAGGCCGCGCATGCCGGCCAGCTGACGAATCTGTGCCATGCTGCCGCGGGCGCCGGAGTCCGCCATCATGAAGATGGGGTTATAGCGGTCCAGATTCTGCTGGAGCGCTTCCGTAACGTCCTTAGTAGTCTGCTCCCATGCCTTAACCACTAGACGATAGCGCTCGTCATTGGTGAGTAGGCCACGCTTAAACTTTTTCTCAATCTTGACAATTTCCTTTTCCGTCTCGGAAATCAGCGCATACTTCTTCTCCGGAACGGTCATATCATAAATGGAAACTGTCAGGGCGCCACGGGTGGAATAGTGATAGCCTCGGGTCTTTATAATATCCAGCACATTGGCGGAAACGGTAAAGCCATGCTTAGAAATACACTTATCAATGATTTTGCCCAGCTGCTTTTTGCCACTGACAAAGTTGATTTCTGGCTCAAACATCTCCACGGGGTCATGGCGATCCACAAAGCCCAAATCCTGTGGAATATCCTCGTTAAAGATCAGGCGGCCTACCGTGGTGCGTACCAGACGGTTACAGAGCTGCCCGTCCACTTCCCTAGTCATCCGGACCATAATGGGCACATGAAGATCCAACTCACCCTCGTCGTAGGCCAGACGTGCCTCTGCCTCGCTGGAGAATGCGTGGAGAATCTCCTGGGGCTGACCTCCCTCCTCCAGCGCGCGGCGCGCCATAAGGGCATTGGTAGGGATCTTTCGGCTGTAGCCATCGGGGCCTGTGCCATCTACCCAAATGGAGGTGCATTCATCAATTTCGCCCCGCTCCAGCGCGTCTACAGCGTCCTGGACACTGGCGTAGGTGTAGTCCGGGTCATTTTCCGCGTCCCGCTCGTAGGTGAGGTAGTAGGAGCCCAGCACCATGTCCTGGGTGGGTACCGTGACCGGTCCACCGTCCTGCGGACGGAGGAGGTTGTTGGCGGAGAGCATCAGGATGCGGGCCTCTGCCTGAGCTTCTGCGGACAGGGGGACGTGGACAGCCATCTGGTCACCGTCAAAGTCGGCGTTGAAGGCCGTACAGACCAGAGGATGCAGCTTGATGGCACGGCCCTCTACCAGCACGGGCTCGAAGGCCTGAATGCCCAGACGGTGCAGGGTGGGTGCGCGGTTGAGCATCACAGGGTGCTCCTTGATGATGAAGTCCAACGCGTCCCAGACCTCAGCACGGCCACGATCCACCATTTTCTTGGCGGATTTGATGTTGTTAGCCAGACCGTCCTCTACTAGCTTCTTCATTACGAAGGGGCGGAAGAGCTCGATGGCCATCTCCTTGGGCAGACCGCACTGGTAAATCTTCAGCTCCGGACCCACCACGATAACGCTTCGGCCAGAGTAGTCTACACGCTTGCCCAGCAGGTTCTGACGGAACCGGCCCTGCTTACCCTTAAGCATGTCGGAAAGGGATTTGAGGGCACGGTTGTTTGCCCCGGTGACCGCGCGGCCACGGCGGCCGTTGTCAATAAGAGCATCCACCGCCTCCTGGAGCATACGCTTCTCATTTCGAACGATGATGTCCGGAGCGTTGAGCTGAATGAGGCGCTTTAAGCGGTTATTCCGGTTAATTACCCGGCGATACAGGTCATTGAGGTCGGAGGTGGCAAAGCGACCGCCATCCAGCTGAACCATGGGGCGCAGCTCTGGGGGGATCACCGGCAGTACATCAATGATCATCCATTCAGGACGATTACCCGAGGCACGGAATGCATCCACCACTTCAAGGCGCTTGACGATTCTTGCCTTTTTCTGGCCGGAGGCCGTCTGAAGCTCTTCCCGGAGCTGGGTAGAGAGTTCCTCCAGATTGATGTCGGAAAGCAGTCTTTTCACTGCCTCGGCGCCCATGCCGGCTTCAAAATCATCCTCGTACTTCTCCCGCATGTCCCGGAATTCCTTCTCTGAGAGAATCTGGTTCTTCACCAGCGGGGCGAAGCCGGGATTGGTGACAATATAGGCTGCAAAGTAGAGCACCTTTTCCAGAATCCGGGGAGAAACATCCAGCAAAAGTCCCATTCTGGAGGGAATCCCCTTAAAATACCAGATATGTGATACCGGCGCAGCCAGGGCAATGTGGCCCATGCGCTCACGGCGCACGTTGGCCCGGGTCACCTCAACGCCGCATCGGTCGCAAACCTTGCCCTTATAGCGGATTTTCTTATACTTGCCGCAGTGGCATTCCCAGTCCTTGGTCGGGCCAAAGATTTTTTCGCAAAACAGACCGTCCCGCTCAGGCTTTAAGGTGCGGTAATTGATGGTCTCCGGCTTTTTAATTTCGCCATAGGACCAATCTATAATCTGCTCCGGGGAGGCAATGCCAATACGAATGGCATCAAATTCAGCATAGCTCATCAGTCGTCATCCTCCCGTTCTTATTCGTCGTCGCCATAGACGGAATCGTCCAGGTCGGCAAATGGTTCTTCCAGATCCTCTTCCAGCTCTTCATCCTCTTCGCCGGCGGTAAAGTCCTCATCCAGGTTTTCATTGTCCCGGAGGGAGAAACCAGCGGCAGAGAATGCATCGTCCTCGGCATAGCGCTGCTGGAAGTCGTCGTCCTTAATCTGGCTTACATGGTGATACGCATCCTCATCCTGCTCACGCAGTTCGATCTCTTGCCCCTGATTGTCCAGCACCCGGATATCCAGACACAGTGCCTGGAGCTCCTTCACCAGAACCTTGAAGGACTCGGGAATGCCCGGTGCAGGGACATTGTGTCCCTTTACAATGGCTTCGTAGGTGCGAACACGACCGGTGACATCGTCGGACTTCACCGTGAGGATTTCCTGCAGGGTATAGGCAGCGCCGTAAGCCTCCAGAGCCCAAACTTCCATTTCGCCGAAACGCTGGCCGCCAAACTGGGCCTTGCCGCCCAGAGGCTGCTGGGTCACCAGGCTGTAGGGGCCTGTGGATCTGGCATGAATCTTATCGTCCACCAGATGGTGCAGCTTTAAGAAATACACATAGCCCACGGTGACGCGGTTCTCAAAGCGTTCTCCGGTTCTTCCGTCGTGGAGCCAGCTCTTTCCGTCCTGGGAAAGGCCAGCCAAATTCAGGGTTTCGGCGATATCCCGCTCGTCGGCACCGTTAAACACAGGGGTTGCAACCTTCCAGCCCAGGGCCTTGGCCGCATAGCCCAGATGGACTTCCAGCACCTGACCAATGTTCATACGGGAGGGCACACCCAAGGGGTTCAGCACGATATCCAGGGGTGTTCCATCGGGTAAGAAGGGCATATCCTCCTGAGGGAGTATCCGAGAGACAACGCCCTTGTTGCCGTGACGGCCTGCCATCTTATCGCCAACAGAGATCTTACGTTTCTGGGCAATATAAACGCGCACCACCATGTTCACGCCGGGGCCCAGTTCGTCGCCGTTTTCACGGGTAAATACCTTGACATCCACCACAATGCCGCTCTCGCCGTGGGGCACCTTCAAGGAGGTGTCGCGCACTTCACGAGCCTTCTCACCGAAGATGGCACGGAGGAGACGCTCCTCCGCGGTGAGATCCGTTTCACCCTTGGGGGTGACCTTACCCACCAGAATATCGCCGGCATGGACCTCTGCGCCCACCCGGATGACACCGCGCTCATCCAGATCCTTAAGGGCGTCCTCACCCACGTTGGGGATGTCGCGGGTAATTTCTTCGGAGCCAAGCTTGGTGTCACGTGCTTCGGTTTCATATTCTTCAATGTGGATAGATGTAAAGACATCTTCCTTTACCATCCGCTCGTTTAGCAGGATTGCGTCCTCGTAGTTGTAGCCTTCCCAAGTCATGAAGCCCATGAGGATATTTTTGCCCAGGCTGATTTCGCCTTGGTTGGTGGAGGGGCCGTCGGCAATGACATCGCCGCTTTTGACCCGCTCATGAGGGGCCACAAGAGGCCGCTGGTTGATGCAGGTACCGTGGTTAGAGCGCAGGAACTTGATTAAGGGATAGTCTTTCACTCGTCCGTCGTCATAGCGGATAGTGATACCTGTGGCGGAAACCCTGGCGACCTCACCGTCGCCTTCTGCCAGGACAGCGATCTCAGAATCGATGCAGCACTTATGCTCCATGCCGGTAGCTACGATGGGGGACTCGGTGGTGAGCAGAGGCACCGCCTGACGCTGCATGTTGGCGCCCAT
>JAGFXS010000092.1 GCA_017861415.1 Bacillota bacterium | reverse complement strand
CCTCTGCAGCCAGAAAGCCGCTGGAATCCAAATGCATATACGCCTTGACCTGATCCCATCTCACCGTAAACGACGCGCCGTGACGCAGGAATATCGAGTCTGAGGGATTCTCCAAATCCCGCTGGGGATCATAGCCTATGGCACCTTTCACTGCCGCTTGTTCCGGGCAGGGCGCAAACCCCATATAGAAGCTGGATAGGCGCCCCAAGCCCCTTGTATAGGCCGTTACCTCCGAGGCATAGGACCGTAAAAATGACATGGGTGCGCTGCCCGTCATCAACGCCCGCTCCCCGTCACTCTCAAGCAGGCTGAGATCCTCGGAGACCCTCTGCAGGTCGGTCATGGCTCGTCCCACCCCATCGGCGGGCAGCTCCAACTGAAATTGATACCACGGCTCAAGCAGGACGCTCTCCGCCTGCATCAGCCCCTGACGCAGTGCCCGGTATGTAGCCTGCCGGAAATCTCCACCTTCAGTGTGCTGGGTATGGGCCTTCCCTGCCACCAGGGTGATGGTTATGTCGGTGATGGGCGATCCGGTGAGCACCCCAAGGTGTTCCCGCTCCTCCAGATGACTTAATATCAGCCGCTGCCAGCTGCGGTGGAGGGCATCTTCACTGCACAGACTACGCAAACGCAATCCGCTGCCCCGCTCTCCTGGCTCTAATAGCAAGTGCACCTCTGCGTAGTGTCGAAGTGGCTCATAATGCCCCATGCCAATCACCGACCCCTGGATGGTTTCCCGGTATAAAACGCATCCTTCATCAAACGCCACCTCCAGACCGAAGCGATCTTTCACCCTCTGGATCAGCACTTCGGTCTGCACCTCTCCCATGAGCTGCAGATGGATCTCCTGAGTCTGCTCCCGCCATGCCACAGCCAACTGGGGATCCTCCTCTTCTAACAGACGAAACTGCCCCAAGACAGTATGGGGATCCGCCCCTTCGGGCAGAAGTATCCGGAAGGAGAGCACTGGCTCCAGCATGGGTTCCTGGGCATCCCCTTCAATTCCAAGACCCTGACCGGGATACGTCTGGCTCAGCCCTGTTACGGCACAGATCATCCCCGGCAGCACCGTCTCCGCGGTCTGATACCGTTCCCCGGAATACAGCCTGATTTGGTTTACCTTTTCTGTCCAGACCTGCTTTTCTGGCTGTTTGAGACCGACGCCTGTAAGGGCCGACCGCACAACCAGCGTGCCCCCTGTCACCTTCAGATGTGTCAGTCGGTTGTTCTGGGCATCTCGAGAAATTTTATAAACCCGGGCGCCGAATTCTTTGGGATATGTCGGAGGACAGGTATAACGTTCAAGGCCCCTGAGAAACTCCTCTACTCCCGCCACCTTCAGGGCGGAGCCAAAATAGCAGGGAAACAGCTTCCTCTCCCGTATCATGGTCCGAATCATCCCGTCGGAGATCGTTCCACTTTCCAAAAAATCGCTCAGCACCGCCTCGTCACAGACGGCGATCTCCTCTTGAAAGGTCTGGTCATCCTCCCGCTGTGAAAAAGAAACACAGCCCTCATGGAGCCGGTTTTTCGCCTGCGTTCCATGGCATCAGTATCCAAAAAAGCATCCTTGTGATCTACGCGACCCAGCCGCCGCAATGCGCCCCCCACAAACAGAAGGCCCTCCGACAGGGTGGTTTTTCCCGCGTCCACATGGGCCAGCATGCCTACAACCAGATTATTATACAAAAAGGGCACCCCCAGAAAACGTTGGTTCTACAGATTGTAGCACGTTTCCCAACAATTATCCACCCTTCTAAAGCTCTTGTGGCACTCACTTCTTATGTAGCAGTTCCAATCGTTTTTCCAGTTGATCAAGCGCCAGAATAAAGCAATCATCCACTGTCAATGTTTTCAGTAGCGGGTCACCCTCTCGAATTCGCATGGTACGGCGAATCTCCTTAGGGATGACCACCCGGCCCAGATCGTCCATGCGGCGTACAATACCTGTTGCTTTCATAGGTTTCCGTCTCCTTTTTTATTGGACTCTGCCTTATTATTTGAAGAAACGGACAAATTATCCAAGGGGAAACGTGGGTAATTATGGATAATCAAGGGGAGCTTCGTTTTGTTTTTCCATAGAAAAACCCAGCCTACAATCAGGCCGGGCTACGTCACAATGTATAGAACTTTTCTATGGAGAAAGGGTTTCATAGTGAGCACACCTCAGAGATTAGCCGACAGCAAACTCTGTGTTACTGCAGTTAAATCTCGCGTTCCCGAACGGTACACCACCACGCGATGTTTGCCGGCGTATTCCTTTATCCCCGCGACGACCTGTTCCTCCGGCGTCCCGTTAGGCACCCAGAGTTCCGCCAAGTTTTGCGACTGATTCAAGGTCACTTTCATCCACGCACCTCCTGTTTACGGCTAGTATTCCCAGACGAAACGTTCTTCATTCTATGTGCAAAAAAGGCAGGTACATTCAGCTTCTGAAACTTAGACCACATATTGAATTCCGACCAAAAAAAGCGCATGAGATTGCTCTCAAGCGCTTTTTACGCAATAGATCAAAACAACCCAAATCCCGAACATCTGCTATTGCCGTGCGGTCCTAACGGAAAACACACTCCTCCTGTCCGCATGCCAATCTGCAGCCCACATCTCAATCAGCAGTTCCTCTATGGCAGAAACACTGGCGGAAACCAGAATTGTATAAAGAGGCCAATGGTTACCCGTCAGCAACAACGTAAGTGGGTAAATACCCAGCAGGATACCCGTAAGTTTATTTCCCCAAGTATGAAGGAATCCAAACCTCCCGAAGCGAATGCGAGCCGTCAGCGCCGCGGCAAACCTTATTAGCGCCACGACGGCTATCCACAGGATTACTGGAACAGTTGGCGCAATCACCGGCAAAAGCTTCCACAGAAGCACCGCCAAGAGAATGAAATCCGCAGCGGAATCTAGCCTAGCCCCCAGCTCTGATCGCGCGTTTAACCTGCGGGCAAGGTAGCCATCCAGCACATCGGTAAGACAGCAGAGCAGGTACAGGGTCATAAACTCCGCCGATAATGCCGCGCACATGAGCAACGCCAATCCCAATGGAATCCTCAGGGCCGAAAACAAATTGGGTAGCCAGCTGATTTTATTGGCCACCGAGAATCTCCCTCTGGGCCTTTTTTGTGAGCTTTTCGAACACCAAGTTGTACGAGCGATCACAGAGGTCCTGCAGCACGCTATCCGATAAGGCCCCATCAAGATAAACGCTGTTCCAGTTGCGCTTGTCCATATAGAACCCGGGGATCACCTCCGGATATTCCGCCCGCAGGACTTCCGCCAGAAGGGGTTCGCACTTGAGGGTAACAAGCTCCCGGCAGTCGTAGCCCTTATGCGCCGGCCCCGGCTGACAGGTAGCCGCGAATAGCTTTCCACCAACCTGATAGCGAAGCCAACCCCACTCGGCCTTAAAATCCTTTACCACTCCCGGTTTGGAGGCCAGATAAGCATCTAGCCAATCGTATTTATTCATCAAAATACCTCCAATCCCCCATATCTCTTTGAGCCAGCGGCCATATACTTCTCCTTGCCCCTATAAGCCGACAGCACAAGGGGCCCACAAAAGTTTGCCTAATCAAAGCCTATGCGCCCGGTAAAATACCTTCAGCTCCTCCTTGGTCTCCCGAGGAAGGTCGGCCTTTTTCACACCTCGGATGGCACCCTCCAGTGACAGCAGGCGATGGATGCAGGCGGAGGGGTCAATGCCCTGGATGCGCAGCCAGGCATTGTAACATCCATCCTCTTTTAATTCCTTGTAGGTGGTGATGCCCACAGCGTTGAGTTGACGCTCCACCACCGGGCCAATGTTCGGCAGTTTTGACAGTTCACCCATAGTAAAGCCTCCTTCGGCATGGTCCGGTTTTATGGGAATATCATACCACATCCTCCGTCATAAGGAAACGGATTTTGATCGGTTGCTACTTTTTGTGCCAACTACATAGGATATTGGAACGTCGGACGACAACAATTGTGCCCTGACCGCCTTGGATACCACCATCAGAGCGTAGCTGGCACAAGTCCTCCGTAATCTGCCGGGGAAATATACAAAGCAGGCACATACCGCGAGTTTAATCTCATCTCCGCAGGCCTTCACCAAACACATAGTCTCGAAGGAAAAATCGGCGGAGAACGGAGGCGCCCCTTCGTTCTCCGCTGCTCTGCTTCTTTCCACCAGCTTAGGCGGTTTACCCAAGGCTAAAGCACACGCTCAATGTGCTGCGCATTCTCAAGAGACGAAAATCTGATCGCGTCCATTCTTTTTGGAGTAGTACATCGCCTCGTCGGCTTTTTGAATGACCTGTTCCACGTTCAGCCTGCTGTTGACCTCAGTTATCCCCACACTCACCGTAACTCGACAATTTTCGTCTATCCCTTTTTCCGTCAAGGCTGACTTGAACTGTTCCATGATCTGCCGCGCATCCTCAGGGGCAACCGCCAATACGCCCAAAAATTCGTCTCCGCCCCAGCGAGCTGCAATCCCGTGTCCATCAATGGCGTGGTGCAGTTCCTCTCCAACCATGGCAAGAATCTGATTTCCAAACAGATGCCCGTGTGCATCGTTAATGGATTTAAAGTTATCAATATCGAACATGAACAGGGACTTTGTAATATCCCTGTGCTTCCGGACAAATGTGGTATATTGCTTGGTAAACAGCTTTCGATTGGAAAGCCCTGTTAGCTCATCCGTATTCTCCATGGTCACAATTCGTTGGTTGCAGTTGATGAAGACAGCCGTTGCTACCATGATGCAGATCGCTAGTGTAATTATCATAGAAAAAATGTTGCTCATAATTCTGGCATGGAATGCACTACTGATAGATCCGGTTTCCTTTTCCAGTACCATATACCAGCCAAGGGTTTCATTATACTGTGTAATCAGGCACTTCCATTCGTTGCGGTCCGTGTACCACCTCATGGTAGGCTCTGCTGACGAGATCAATTCAATCTGCTCATGAATGCCTGTCCTCTCCTGCAGTTCTTCTTCACTGATAAAAACATCGGTACTGCCGGCGAAGGAGTTCTCCGCTCCTCCGGCATTGATGATGTAGACGGATAAATCATAATCCTCTTCGTAAGAGCGGACGAATTCCTCGAGAAGGTCAATTTGAAGGCCAACACCAATCACCCCCAGCAAGGTTCCATCGTTACCCTCCACTCGAAAATTCACAAACACGGTGAGAGAATCCTTGCTGGTTTCATTGGTATCAATCTGCAGATCAAACTCCTGACCAGAAGCTAAAAAATTATAATACCAAATATCATGCTCGTCCTCACTGGAAAGTCTCTTGTTAAAACCGTCCTGGTAGTAGTAGACCCCTGTCTGTGCGGCAACGCAGAACACCGTAGAATAGTCATATTTCTGCTGGTAAGCGCTCAAATAAGTGATCAACTGGCTCAGGTAAGCGTCGTTGCCGATGTTCTCATCCTCTTCGAGGAGCCAATCCTTCAGGAATTCATCGTTTGCCATGGTTTTGGAAACCATGACCGGTCTAGTCATGGATTCCATAATGTCTTTGGAGATATTGGTATTGGCAAGGCTCAGGGTATTCTCTAGATGCTTTTCAGCCAAATCCTGGTACGCCCTAGTATCCTTGTAGACAACCCCAGCAAAACCAAGAGAAATGGAGAGAATGATAATCAAGCAGCTAATCAAGAGTGTATGTTTTTTCACATTGTGCTCCTTAAACGACTATTTACACAGTATGATTACTATATTGTCTTTCTAACATCGTGTCAAGAGTAGTGTTTAAATTTATGCTGTATTGTCAATTACTATCGAAAATGTGGCCGGCTTGGAAAGGCACTAACCTATGGAAGGCGCTCCGCATTTCAGCACAGTTAAGCACCCAGGTGCTACTGTTACTACTGTGAATCCATGCGGTAACCTGGTGTGCGAGGTGGGGATTGAACCTGATCGTCCTTGTGAACATTTAGTCCTTAATTCAGCAGTTCTTCTTGTGATTTAACAGCTACAACATTCTTTACCACTCAATTACCCCAACAAAACCGATCGGTGACCCATTTCGCAAAAAGAAAAACTCCCCCAAAGCCGTAAGCCAAGGGGGAGTTATTGACTTTATTATCTACACCCGCAGCCGCAACAATTATTGCAGCACCGGCGACAGGATGTTCCTTCGTTCTCCTGGACACCTAGAACACAGTTGTTCCAAATGTTCTCGTCCCAGAAGTTTCTCCATGGGCTGGTTTCAGGAGTTTCCCACGGATTCAACCATACGCGATCCGGACACATAGCATACCCCCCTTTCAGGATATGTACCCTATGCGCGAAGTCGTGATATGACATGATATGTCAAACTATTCAACAACGTGAACACTATAATAGGGCCGAAGCTGAGGGGCAATATTTTGCCCGAGGAGAGCTACCTTCGACTTCCGGCTGGTTTATGAGCTCCAGCTCCAAGAATGCCTATCAATGACACGTTCGCGCTAACATACGAGAGCACTCTCATTTATGGATCCCCCCGCCTACTCCGATGCGTTACCCGGACCAGAGCGTCAACATCATCATATAATAAAATGACAGGTTAATTATATGAAAGGGTGTACATCTTGTATTATGGAG
>JAGFXS010000091.1 GCA_017861415.1 Bacillota bacterium | reverse complement strand
CTATACTTTGCCATTCTGAAGATCCGCCCCACGCCCTTCTGTGTGCTGGATGAGATTGAAGCAGCCTTAGACGACGTGAACGTGGTGCGGTTTGCCCGGTATCTTCGGGGGATCAGCGATAAAACCCAGTTCATTGTCATCACCCACCGCCGGGGCACTATGGAGGAGGCGGACGTGCTCTATGGCGTCACCATGGAGCGGCAAGGGGTGAGTCGCCTTCTGCATTTGAATCTCAACGAGGCGGAGCGGGCGCTGGGTCTTGCCGAAGGCGGGGAGAGTGTCGGAGAAGGCGCATGATGAGGACCATCAGAAACGATCAGGAGTGAAACAATGGGTTTATTTGACCGAGTGAAAAAACTGGGTATTTTCTCCGGCTTCTTCTCTGTGAGCGAGGAGTTTTATGAGGAGCTGGAGGAATCCCTTATCATGGCTGATATGGGCGTCGATACCGCAGTGGAGGCCGTGGAGGAACTGCGGAAGCGGGTGAAGAGCCAGAAGCTCAAGGAGGAAGGGGAGGTTCGCGCCGCCCTGCGGGAGATTCTCAGCGAAATGCTGGAGCTGGGCGCGCCGGAGATGATGCTGGACGGCAAGCCTGCTGTGATTCTGTTCGTGGGCGTCAACGGTGTGGGCAAGACCACCACCATCGGAAAGCTGGGCGCCTATTATAAAAAGGCTGGACGCCGAGTGCTCTTGGCCGCCGGGGATACCTTTCGGGCCGCCGCTGCCGAGCAGCTGGCCATCTGGGCCGACCGAAGCCGACTGGATCTGGTTCGCCACGAGGAGGGCTCGGACCCTGCATCCGTGGTGTTTGATGCCTTAAACGCCGCCCGGGCGCGGGGGACAGACCTGGTCCTGGTGGATACGGCGGGGCGGCTGCACAACAAGCAGAACCTGATGAACGAACTGAGCAAAATCGGCCGTGTGATAGACAGAGAGGCAGACGTGTCCAAGGAGACCCTGCTGGTGCTGGACGCCACTACAGGTCAGAACGGATTGATTCAGGCCAAGCAGTTTTCCGAGGCCGCCGGCATCACCGGCATTGTTCTCACCAAGCTGGATGGAACGGCCAAGGGGGGCATCGTGGTGGCTATCGCCAAGGAACTGGGTCTGCCTGTGCGCTTTGTGGGGCTGGGAGAGGGGATTGATGATCTTTCGCCCTTTGATCCCCGGGCCTTTACCGAGGCTCTGCTGTAAGTGAAACTGCTGAAACAAAAAGGAGGGGCATAGAATATGAAACGAACAGACGGACGAATTTTTGACGCCCTTCGTCCCGTGGAAATTATCCCTGATGTAAATAAATTTGCCGAGGGCAGCTGTCTGATCCGCTGCGGTGACACCCATGTTCTCTGTACTGCCAGCGTGGAGGAGCGGGTACCGCCCCATGTGATGCTAGGAGAGGGCTGGGTGACGGCGGAGTACTCCATGCTGCCCCGGGCCAACCGGGAGCGGTCCTCCCGGGACATTTCAAAGCTGAAGCTTTCCGCCCGTTCGGCGGAAATTCAGCGGCTTATCGGCCGCTCCCTTCGGGCGGGAATTGACCTGACCCTTTTGGGGGAGCGGACCATCACCGTGGACTGCGATGTCCTCCAAGCGGACGGTGGTACGCGAACCGCCTCCATTACCGGGGGCTTTGTGGCCATGACCCTGGCCTGCCGCAGACTCCTGCGGGAGGGCTACCTCAAGCAGATGCCAATCAAGACCCTCGTGGCCGGCGTCTCCGCCGGAATCGTGGAGAACGAGGCCATACTTGATCTGGACTATCAGGAGGATTCCTCCGCCATGGTGGATCTCAACTGTGTCATGACTGCCGATGGGGAACTGATTGAGCTCCAGGCCACGGGGGAGAAACGACCCTTCACCATTCTGGAGCAGCAGCGGCTTCTCCGTCTGTGTGAGCGGGGAATCTACCAGCTTCAGAAGATACAAAAGGAAGCGCTGGAGGAGGCCGGACGATGAAGGCAGTTTTGGCCAGCCAAAACAAGAAAAAGCTCCGGGAGCTGCAGGAAATTCTTTCTGGCTTTGGTATGGAAGTAACCCTCCAGTCCCAGGTTGGGGTGGATGTAGAGGTAGAGGAGACCGGCGATACCTTTGAGGAAAACGCCATTTTAAAGGCTGAGGCTGTCCGGGATGCCACGGGCCTGCCCGCCATTTCCGACGATTCGGGCCTTGTGGTGGATGCCCTGGGGGGTGCGCCGGGGGTATACTCCGCCCGCTATGGCGGAGAGGGGTTGGACGATACCGGCCGCTGGCAGCTACTCCTGCGGAATATGGAGGGAGTAGAAAACCGAACCTGCCGCTTTGTTAGCGTGATCTGCTGTGCCTTTCCCAATGGAGACCGGCTTCTAGCCCGGGGAGAGTGCCCGGGTGTTCTGGCCAGAGGGGCCAATGGTGAAGGGGGCTTCGGCTACGATCCGGTGTTTTACCTGCCCGAGCTGGGGCGCACCATGGCGGAGCTTACCCCCGAGGAAAAGAATCAAATCTCTCACAGAGGCAATGCCTTACGAATATTTCAACAAGAATTGGAGCGCTATTTGAATGGATCTCACCAGTAAACAAAGAGCACAGCTGCGTGGCCTTGCCAACAGCATCGACACCATTTTACAGATTGGTAAGGACGGTTTGGGGGATAATCTGGTTAAGCAGGCCAATGATGCCTTAGAAGCCAGAGAGCTGATTAAGTGCCGGGTACTTGAAAACGCCATGCTCACCCCCCGTGAGGCAGCGGAAGACTTAGCCAAGCGCAGCCGCAGTGAGGTGGTGCAGGTAATCGGAACAAAATTCGTCCTGTACCGTCAAAGCCACAAAAAGGAGAAGAAGGATAAGATTGTCCTGGTGAAGGACAAAAAGCCAAAGGGGTAATTCTCAGAGCGCCTCGCCGCGAAAGGAGGGCCACCATGATGAAGATCGGGATATACGGAGGAACCTTTGACCCGCCCCACTTAGGGCATATGGAGGCGGCCTGCGCCGCCATGGGTCACTTAAACCTTGATCATCTACTGCTGATTCCCAGCCAGATTCCACCCCACAAATTTCTCCCCCGGGAGACTGCGGACGGATCTGCGCGCATGGAAATGGCGGCCCTGATGGCGGACGGCATCGGCCCACGGGCAGAGGTATCTCCCCTGGAGTTTTTGCGGTCCGGCCCCAGCTATACCGTGGATACAGTAAGGGCGCTTCGGGAACAATATCCTGATGGAGACTTTTACCTTCTGATGGGAACGGATATGTTCCTGTCCTTTACGGAATGGAAAGATGCCGCAAACATCGCCAAAGAGGTCACCTTGGCACCTTTTTCCCGGGAAGAGAGCGGCTCTCATGAGCTGTTTGCCCTCCAGCGGGAGAAGCTCTCCGGAGAGCTGGGTGCAAGGGTGGAGATAATCCCGCTGCCTAAGATTTATCCCATTTCCTCCACGAAGATCCGTCACCTTTTGGGTAACAAGGACACGGTGGAGGAGGGCGGTAGCCATTTGTGGGCCGCAGTCTATGGCTATGTCCTCATCCATGGGCTCTACGGGGTGGAAGTTGATCTAAAAAACCTGAGCAATGCCCAATTGAGGGCAGTGGTCTGCTCTATGCTAAAGGCCAAACGGATCCCCCACGTCCAAGGGACGGAGGAGACTGCCGTCAGCCTTGCTCGGCACTGGGGGGTAGATGTCCAGAAGGCCCGACGGGCGGCCATCCTCCATGATTGCACCAAGCACTGGAGCCTTGAGGAGCATCTGGCGCTCTGTGAGAGGTATCAGATTCCCCTGACGGAGCTGGAGCGGGGTTCGGGAAAGCTACTCCATGCCAAAACCGCCGCGGTCTTGGCGGAGCATCGATTCGGCGAGGATCCAGAGGTATGTGCCGCCATTGAATGCCACACCACGGGAAAACCCAATATGACCACACTGGACAAAGTGCTGTATATGGCAGATTACGTTGAGCCGACCCGGAGTTTTCCGGGGGTGGAGGAGCTAAGGCGTTTGAGCTGGGATAATCTTGACCAAGCCCTGTGCGTCGGTATAGAAACCACCATTGGGGAGCTCAGTGAAAAGAACGCGCCCATCCACGAAAACACACAAATGACCCTGGCGCAGCTGAAAGGAACCTAAGTGATGCAAGGAAAGCGAATCGCACCCGAGGAGCCGTCTAGAAGACAACGCCCCGAAACCTCCCCGGCAGGAGCCGGAAGAGAGCAGAAACAATTTTTTACCAACGCCCCCCAAAAAGATCGTCCTGCTGTCCCACCCACCAAGGAGCGGACCCAACAGCGAGAGAAACGCCATCGCCGGGCGTATCGCATTGCCATTTCGGTTCTGGCGGTGATCTTAGCCATACTTATTGCCTTTACCGCCTGGTGGAAGCTGGTGTTTACCCAGAAGCCCGAGGTGACGCCCCCCTCAGAACCGACATCCGAAGGGGAGGTCACTGACATCGGACCTCCGGTGCGTGACTCGGGGGAGCGGAAGGAGGACTTTTATACCTTCCTGGTGATTGGACGTGACACCGGTGGCGGGGGCAATACCGACACCATTCTACTGGCTTCCTACGATATTCAAAATCAGAAGCTGAGCGTTATGAGCATCCCCCGGGATACCATGGTGAATGTATCTTGGGATGTAAAAAAGATCAATTCCGTCTATAATGTATATGGCGGTGGTGACCGGGGCATTGAAGCCCTGGATAAAGAGATTTCTCAGCTGGTAGGCTTTGTTCCAGACTTTCAGGTGATACTGGAGTGGGAGGCCGTAGGTGAGCTGGTAGATGCCCTGGGGGGCGTTTACTTCGATGTGCCCAGGAATATGAGCTACCGAGACCCCACCCAGAACCTGGTGATCAGCCTCAAAAAAGGTCCGCAGTCCCTGGATGGTAACAAGGCCATGCAGCTGGTGCGCTACCGAAGTTATGTCAACGGCGATCTAGGCCGTGTGCAGGTCCAGCAGGACTTTTTAAAGGCTGTGATTCATCAATGCCTCCAGATCGGAAATGTTACTCGCATTACGGAGCTCTCCAAGGTATTTAATGAGAATGTGACCACAAACCTTAACGTGGGCAACATTGCTTGGTTTGGAGAAAAGGCCGTGTTTGGGGGATTGAAGGAAGATAGCGTTCAATTCTTCACCCTGCCCTGTCAGGGCGCCAGCGTCTACAGCCGTAGTTTCGGTAATTATCAAAGCTATGTGGTGCCAAAAACCCAGGAACTGGTGGATTTAGTGAACACGCATTTTAATCCATATATTGAAGATCTTCGCTCCAACGAATTGGATATTATGTATGTCAACAGCAACGGCACCATCGGTTCGTCCAC
>JAGFXS010000090.1 GCA_017861415.1 Bacillota bacterium | reverse complement strand
ATATAGGGCCATGCGCCGGCATTGCCGGCGCGGCCTTGAATTTAAGCGCTTGGGCAAGAAGTGCCCATATGCGCAATATAATAGCCGCAGCGCGGCTATTATATCACAGAGAAATCAAAATCTCAACCAAAACGCACGACTGAAACAGAGTGTTGGACAACAAAAAAACGAAGGTGTCATAGGGTGACACCTTCGTTTTTGATGTACCTGTTTATCAGACGGGCACGATGGCTTCAGTGGGGCAGCAGTCAGTGCAAGCGCCGCAGTCAATACAAGCGGCCTCGTCGATCACATACTGTGTTGCACCCTGGGAGATAATACCCACGGGACACTCATCCACACATGCGCCGCAGCTAATACATGCATCGGTAATGGTATAAGGCAAGGAAAACACCTCCATAATAGTATTGGCAATGTTCATTCTACCACAACTTCACTAAAATGCAACAATAAATTCAATAAATTTAATCTCACCTTCGGCCATATATTTGCCTTTTTTCCGTATACATCCTCTATTATGAAAGGAAGATGACAAGATGCCCCAGAACCTGTATCATGCGGAATTCTCTGGAAGCCTTACCCCTCAATTAGAGGGTGCTCCCTCCAGCCTGCGCCATGAGCCGCGATTAACAATCTCCCCTGAACCCCTGACCGCATCACCACTTCCCACCCCTGTCCAGGAGAAAGGAGCTCCCAATGAACCCCTTGAACTCTCAACGCCCTAAGCTGGCAAGCAATTTGTTTTCTTCTTCGGCAACAAAGGCTCTGCAACTTGCCCAAGGTGCCGCCTGCCAATGGGGTCACAGCTATGTGGGCTGCGAACATCTACTATTTGGTCTCCTTCAGGGGAGCAGCCCCGCCATCACCTGTTTGCGTTCCACCGGACTCTCCTCTGCCATGGTCCGCACTTCTGTTTTAGCTAAGGTGGGACAAGGTGCCCCCAATCTCTTTCCCACACCTGGAATGACCCCCCGTCTTAAAGGTGTGATCCGACAGGGTGCCGTGGAGATGATTCGCCACCACCATAACCAGCTGGACAGTACCCATCTAATTCTCGGGCTCCTCCAAGAGAATGAGGGCCTTGCCACTTCCCTCATACGCGCCCAAATACCATCCATTCACGCTTTATCTGAAGCAGTTATTGCATCATTAAATGGCGACAACAGTGCCGGCCAGCCTGGACGCAGCCGGACCGACCGGGAGGTCTATACCCCAGAATCTAAGCTCTTGGATTTATTTACCTCTGACATGGTACAAGCAGCCCTTCGAGGGAAGTACGACCCAGTCGTTGGCCGTGACAAAGAAATTGTGCGCACCATGCAGATTCTCATTCGTAGGAGCAAAAACAATCCCGTTCTACTGGGCGACCCAGGAGTGGGAAAAACAGCCGTCGCCGAAGGTTTGGCCATTCGCATGTCGGCCGGTCAGGTGCCGGAAGCCTTAAAAGGGAAACGTCTTTTGGCATTGGATCTCTCCTCGATGGTTGCGGGCACTAAATATCGAGGTGAATTTGAGGATCGTGTCAACAATTTGCTGCGAGATATTCGCCGGGCGGGTAACATCATTCTCTTCCTGGATGAGATGCACACCATTGTCGGAGCCGGCTCTGCCGAGGGCGCTATTGATGCAGCCAACATTTTAAAGCCAGCCCTCTCCCGGGGAGATATTCAGATGATCGGTGCAACTACGCTGGAGGAGTATCGGAAGCATATTGAAAAAGATGCCGCCTTGGAACGAAGATTCCAGCCGATCACCATTGAAGAACCCACCTGCGAAACTTCCCTGCGGATTCTTCAGCGGCTACGCCCCCGGTACGAAGCCCATCACCATGTAACCATCACTCCAGAAGCTCTGGAGGCCGCTGTTTCCCTCTCTCATCGGTATCTCCCTGGTCGTCGCCTGCCGGATAAGGCCATTGACCTGATTGACGAGGCGGCTTCCAGCCTTCGCCTTGAGCCACTTACACTACCATTAGAGCTGAGAGCACTGGAGGACAAAGTGGTACAAACCTTCCAGGACAAGGAAAACGCCATTCGCAAGCAGGAATTTGAGCGAGCTGCCATGCTGCGCAACGCCGAATTGGACTTCCGCCGGGAACTGGAAGAACAGCGGCGCCGCTGGCGTTCCGAGCAGGGCTCTTTTTCCGTGACCCGCGAAGCCGTGGCCTCCGTTTTATCTATGTGGACAGGCATTCCAGCCTCCTCTCTCACCCAGGAAGAACGACGGAATCTCCTCTCTCTGGAAGACACGCTGCATCGACGGGTCGCTGGACAGGATGAGGCCATCCGGGCGGTGGCAGAGGCCATTCGCCGTGGTCGTACCGGCCTAACGGATCCTCGCCGACCCACGGGCACCTTCCTGTTTCTCGGTCCCACCGGCGTAGGAAAGACAGAACTATGTAAAGCTTTGGCAGAGGCCCTCTTTGGAACAGAAGATGCTCTATTACGTTTCGACATGACGGAATATGCTGAGGCACATGCCGTCTCCCGGCTATTGGGGTCTCCTCCAGGCTACGTTGGCTTTGACGAGGGCGGTCAACTGACAGAGCGGGTACGCCGCAGGCCCTATTCAGTCGTTCTCTTTGACGAACTGGAAAAGGCCCATCCCGATATCTGGAGTATTCTTCTGCAAATTATGGAGGATGGAATTCTGACCGATGCCAAGGGAACTCGAGTAGATTTTCGCAGCACCGTGCTGGTCATGACCTCCAACGCCGGCGCAGAGCAGCTGAGCCGAAAGGGAATTGGATTTGCCGGTACAGGCTCCCCTGCCTCCAAGCAATCACCCCCCGCCGAGAGTCGGACGGCAGCTCTGGCAGAACTGCGCAAGACCTTCCGCCCGGAATTTCTCAACAGAATAGACGAACTGATCGTCTTTCGGGCTCTGGATCATGAAGAGCTCCAGGAAATTGCCAAAAAAATGCTTCTCCAGCTGGCGGAACGGATGCATGAGATGGGTATTTCCTTTACCTTTACCCCCGATAGTCTCCAGATTCTCTCTACGGAAGCCTTTGACCCAGTCTATGGAGCCCGCCCCCTCCGGCGACTTCTCCAGACCAAGGTGGAAACGCCGGCAGCTCGGATGCTTTTGGAGGGGCAGCTCTCTCCTGGCGGCACCCTCGCCCTCACAGTACAAGATAATCATCTTGCTCTACAGACTCCCGTCCCGGTCTCATAATACAACTAATCCCTAAACCAAAAGGCTCATACCAAGATAAACATGAGCCTTTCTTTACTTACGAAAGGTTGTCTTGGCCTAGTTATTCTTATATAATTAAACAAAATATTCATTGAGCAAGCGAGAGTTAAAACCAAACTGTTTCGTTTGCTGAAAGGAACCTGAGGTACGATCATGTCATTGCGAATTGGAATTGATATAGGCTCTACCACCGTGAAGGTGGTCGTTTTGGATGCCCAAAATCAATTGCTTTTTCGATCTTATGAGCGACACTATTCCAAAGCCCGCGAGCGCACTTATGAGACACTTCGCTCCATTCGAGCAATGTTGGATGGTAAGGACGTAAGGCTCCTGGTCACCGGCTCCGCCGGGCTGGGTGTCTCCAAAGCCAGCGGCATTTCCTTTGTTCAGGAAGTTTACGCCACCGCTGCAGCCGTACGAACCTTCATCCCCGACACCAGTGCAGTCATTGAGCTGGGCGGAGAAGATGCCAAAATTATTTTCTTTGGCAGCACATTGGAGGAGCGTATGAATGGTTCCTGTGCCGGCGGCACCGGTGCGTTCATTGATCAGATGGCCACTCTACTGAGCGTGACCCCCAGTGAGCTGGACACGCTCTCCCTTCACCATGAAAAAATTTATCCCATTGCGTCCCGTTGCGGTGTCTTCGCGAAGAGCGATATTCAGCCCATCTTGAATCAGGGTGGTCGGAAGGAAGACATCGCCGCTTCTATCTTTCAGGCCGTGGTGGATCAGACGGTTGGCGGTCTTACCCAGGGGCGAGAGCTTACCGGTAAGCTGGTGTTTTTGGGGGGGCCTCTCCACTTCCTTCATGGACTCCGGGCACGCTTTGTGGAGACCCTCCATTTGGATGCCGAGCATGCCATTTTCCCAGAAAATGGCGACTGCTTTGCCGCCATGGGCGCAGCGCTTTGTGCAGGAGAGTATCCGCCCGCTCCCTTCGAGGAATTCCTCTCCAAGCTGGAGCAGGCGGCGGACAATACTGCTCCGGCAAGCACGATGCCTCCCCTCTTCGAAACCCAGGAGGATTACGACCTCTTCCTAAAGCGTCACGACAGGAGCAGCATTCCCCTCGGGAATCTGGATACATACCAGGGTGACGCCTTTCTAGGCATTGATGCAGGCTCCACCACCACAAAAATGGTGTTGATTTCTCCGCAAGCAGAATTACTTTATACTTACTATCACTCCAACCAAGGAAACCCTGTTTCCATCGTGCTGGATCAGCTGCTGCAGCTGGAACGTCTCTGCGGCGGCCGTGTCAACATTCGCGGAGCGGCGGTCACTGGATATGGAGAGGATTTGATCAAAAACGCCTTCTCCTGTGATCTGGGTCTGGTTGAAACCGTGGCCCATTACAATGCCGCATGGCATTTCAATCCCCAAGTTGATTTCATTATTGACATTGGCGGCCAGGATATGAAGTGCTTTAAAATCCGAAACGGAGCAGTAGATTCTATCCTCTTAAACGAGGCCTGCTCCTCTGGATGCGGCTCGTTTCTGGAGACCTTTTCAAAAGCGTTGGGCTATGGAATCGCCGACTTTTCCCAGTTGGGCCTTTTCGCTAAGCACCCTGTCAACCTCGGTTCCCGCTGCACCGTCTTTATGAATTCCTCGGTGAAACAGGCACAGAAGGATGGCGCCGGTGTGGACGATATCTCCGCAGGGCTGTCTATTTCCGTGGTGAAGAACGCCGTATATAAAGTCATCCGGGCCGCCTCTGCTGATGAGCTTGGTCAAAACATCGTAGTTCAGGGCGGCACTTTCTTAAATGACGCGGTTCTCCGTGCCTTTGAGCTGGAGTTAAACCGCGACGTGATCCGCCCCAACATTGCCGGGCTGATGGGTGCCTTCGGCGCGGCGCTGGCCGCGCGGGAGCTGGGACTAGAGCAATCTGCCCTCCTCTCGGGTGCGGCTTTGCAAACCTTCACCCATACGGCAAACCCCGCCACCTGCAAGCTATGCAACAACCACTGTGCCCTGACGGTAAACCGATTTGACAGCACCCGCAGATTTATATCCGGCAACCGCTGCACCCGTCCCCTTGGGGTTGAACAGGTGGATAACCCGGATTTATATCGGTATAAGTATCAACTACTCCGTTCCCTGGAAGGCACCGGTGAAGGGGACGGTTCCCGGGGGAAAAT
>JAGFXS010000018.1 GCA_017861415.1 Bacillota bacterium | reverse complement strand
TTCTATCCCTGTATGACCTATAACTTCAACGAGGATTCCGGGGACAACCACTATAACTGTCCTGTGGTTGCCTACTATCCAGAGCTGTTGGCCGCTAGCGTTCCCGCTTTGAAGAGTGTTCGCTATCTGAATCCCTACTTTGGCCTTCACCGACCTCGAGACTTTGCAAAACGGGCTGCCGACTACTTCTCGAGAGAGTTTGGTGTCCCCCGTTCTGAAGTCAGGGCTGCTTCCACCGCGGCTTATCAAAGCTACGAAGCCTTTAAGGCTGATCTTCGTCAGCAAGCTCAGATTTACATTAATATGGCCCGCATGGAAGGCCGTCCCATTTTGGTTCTAGCCGGGCGGCCCTATCACATAGATCCCGAAATCAACCACGGCATCAACGATCTTGTCACCTCCTTTGGCTTTGTCCTTATCACCGAAGACTCGCTGTCCTACTTGGTTGGCAAAGAACCTCGCCGGGTACTGAATCAATGGACCTATCAAAGCCGCATGTACAACGCCGCCCGTTATGTGTGTACGCAGCCGGATATGCAGATGGTTCAGCTGGTCTCCTTCGGCTGCGGCATTGATGCCATTACCACCGACGAATTGCGGGATATACTGGAGAGTGGCGGAAAGTTATATACCCAGCTGAAGATTGACGACATCAGCAACCTTGGCGCGGTGAAAATCCGCATCCGTAGCTTGATGGCCGCCATGGAAGCCCGGGAAAATCCCCAAACTCTCCCCAGAGATCAGGAGCTGCATCATGGCAACACTTTGTTATGACTCTTCCGGAAGACTCCTCTTTACGGAGGAGATGAAAAAAGAATATACGATTTTTATGCCGCAAATGCTGCCCATCCATTTCGAAATGTTTCGACAGATTTTAGAATTGGAGGGCTACCGCGTGGTGCAGCTGAATAACAGCGGCCAGGCCGTGGTGGATGAAGGGCTGAAGTATGTGCATAATGACACCTGCTACCCTGCCCTGTTGGTTATCGGTCAGTTCATCGACGCCATTAAAAACAGTGGCTATGATCCCCACAAGATTGCCCTCTTCATTACCCAAACCGGCGGCGGCTGCCGTGCCTCCAACTACATCCACCTTTTGCGCAAAGCTCTGGAAAAGGCAGGCATGCCCTACATACCCGTTGTCTCTATCAGCTTTGGCGTTGAGAAGAATCCGGGCTTCAAGCTAACAATCCCCCTTCTTCGGCGCATGGTCTACGCTATGATGTACGGCGACCTCATCATGAACATAGCTAATCAGGTGCGTCCCTATGAAGTCAACGCCGGGGATACCGACGCCTTGGTTGCACACTGGCAGCAGAAGCTGGTGGACGGGTTTCAGGCAGGGCAGTTTATGCGTCGAAAGTATATGCGGGCTCTTTTTGACAAACTCTGTCAAGAATTCTCCGTCATCCCCGTAACCGGAGAAGAAAAAATACGGGTGGGGGTAGTGGGAGAAATCTACGTGAAGTACTCCCCTCTAGGAAACAATAATCTGGAGCAGTTCCTGCTTGCCGAGGGTGTGGAGCCCGTTGTTCCCGGCCTCACGGATTTCATTATCTTTAAGATCTATAACCGCGAGGTGGATGTTGATATCTACGGCGGTTCAGCAATCAAACGGCTCGTGGTCCGCTTCATGAAGCGCTATGTGGAGTATTGCCAGCAAGATATGATTAACGCACTGAAACGATCGGACCGTTTTCGTGCCCCCGGTCCCTTCTCCGAACTTCAAAAATTGGCGAAGGACTACCTGGGCCCCGGCAACAAGATGGGTGAGGGCTGGCTCCTCACCGCTGAAATGCTGGAACTCATTCACACAGGAACTCCTAATATTGTCTGCGCCCAGCCTTTTGGCTGTCTTCCCAACCACATAGTGGGGAAAGGGATGATTCGAAAAATCAAAGATAACATTCCAACTTCCAACATTGTTTCCATTGACTACGATCCCGGCGCCACCCGCATTAATCAGGAAAATCGTATTAAGCTGATGCTGTCCAATGCAAAAAGAAACCAGTACGAGGACAAGGCACTTTCTTCCCATATCTAAAACCGCTGCTGCTATAGCATTCATGCAACATCCACCCCCCTGGAGAGCTAGTCCTCTCCAGGGGGGTGTTCTTATTTAAGATTTAGTTGTTGCTTATTTACTAATTTTACGTTCCCTCTCTATAATTTAGCGTTTCACCGGGTAAATTAAGTTGATTATAAATGTAAAAGGTTTATAATGAAACACATGATTCGGTATATAAAGGAGGCATATGAGAATGCCAAGGAAGGTCAGCACCAATCCTAAGCCTATTCAGAAATCAACAGCTAGGATGTCAAAGAAGTCCGCTCTGACGCCCCGGCAGTTGGAGCAGATTGACGCATATTGGCGGGCATCAAACTATTTATCAGCCTGCCAGCTTTACCTACTGGACAACCCACTTCTGAAGGAACCTCTGCGTCCGGAACAGATTAAGAAGAAGATTGTAGGTCACTGGGGTACTGTACCAGGGCAAAACTTTATCTATACGCACTTAAACCGGGCCATCAACAAATATGACCTAGATATGATCTATCTCTCCGGCCCAGGCCACGGAGGAAACGCCATGGTTTCTCACGCCTATATGGAGGGTACCTACAGTGAGATTTATCCCAACGTCAGCGAAGATCTGGAGGGACTCCAAAAGCTCTTTAAGCAGTTTTCCTTTCCCGGAGGCATTCCCAGCCATGTGGCACCGGAAACCCCCGGTTCTATTAACGAGGGGGGAGAACTGGGCTATTCCTTAGCCCACGCCTTTGGCGCCGTCTTTGACAACCCCCAGCTCATTGCCGCCTGCGTGGTGGGTGACGGAGAAGCCGAGACCGGGCCCTTAGCCACTGCTTGGCACTCCAACAAGTTTTTAAATCCTATTACCGACGGTGCGGTATTGCCGATTCTGCACCTAAACGGCTATAAAATTCACAATCCCACCCTTTTTGCCCGGATCTCCCACACGGAGCAGGAGCAGTTTTTCCGCGGCTGTGGCTGGGAGCCCAGATTTGTGGAGGGCACCGACCCCAAGCAAATGCATCAAACCATGGCCGCGGCTATAGACTGGGCAATCCGGGAGATCGAGCGTATTTGGAGTAATGCCAGAACCACCGGCGAAGCATCCCGCCCCGCCTGGCCCCTGATCATTCTTCGCTCTCCAAAGGGCTGGACGGGCCCAAAAGAGGTGGATGGAAAGCCTATCGAGGACAGCTTCCGGGCACATCAGGTGCCCTTAGATATGTCAAGTCCCGAGCACCTTGGCATGCTGGACTCTTGGCTCCGCAGTTACAGGCCTGAGGAGCTGTTCACCGATGATGGCAAGCTAATCTCGGATCTGAAGGCCCTGGCCCCCACCGGCATTAAGCGCATGAGCGCCAACCCCCATGCAAACGGCGGCATTCTACTTCACGATCTGAGGGTTCCTGATTTCCGTGATTACGCCTTTGATGTCACAGCACCAGGCGCGGTTGATGGCCAGGATATGATTATTCTCGGCAGCTTTGTGCGGGATATTATGAAGCTTAACATGGACAAGCGGAACTTTCGTATTTTTGGCCCTGATGAGACACTCTCCAACCGACTTGGCACCGTTTTTGAGGTAACCGGACGCCGTTGGAACGCGCAGACCTATCCTGCGGACGAACATCTGGATATTGACGGCCGGGTCATGGACTCAATGCTCTCCGAGCATATGTGTCAAGGCTGGCTAGAGGGCTACCTCCTCACCGGCCGCCACGGCTTCTTCAACAGCTATGAAGCCTTCATCCGCATTGTTGATTCCATGTTCGCCCAGCACGCCAAGTGGCTGAAAATCTGCAACCAGCTCCCGTGGCGTCAGGATATCGCTTCTTTGAACTATGTCCTCTCCTCTAATGTGTGGCAGCAGGATCACAACGGCTTTACCCATCAGGATCCAGGCTTTTTGGATCATGTAGCCAACAAGAAAGCTGATGTGGTACGCATTTACCTGCCCCCCGATGGCAACTGTCTCCTCTCCGTCTTCAACCACTGCATCCGCAGCCGAAACTATGTGAACGTGATGGTCACCTCTAAGCATCCCCGCCCCCAATGGCTCACCATGGAGCAGGCTGTAAAGCACTGTACACACGGCATAGGCATCTGGGAATGGGCATCTAATGACCAAGGTCAAGAGCCGGATATCATCCTTGGATGCTGCGGCGAAACACCCACGTTGGAGATCCTCGCGGCCGTGACCATGGTACGTCACTATTTCCCGGAGATTAAAATGCGGGTGATCAACGTGGTAGACCTCATGCGTCTACAGGCAGACAGCCAGCACCCCCACGGAATGCCTGACCTCCAGTATAACGCGCTGTTCACCATAGATAAACCCATTCTTTTTGCCTTCCACGGCTATCCTTCTCTCATTCACGAATTCACTTATCGTCGAAAAAACAAGAATCTTCATGTCCGCGGTTATGTGGAAGAGGGCACTATTACCACCCCCTTTGACATGCGGGTACAAAATGGGCTAGATCGCTTTCATCTGGTACAGGATATTATCCATCTCCTGCCGGAAAAGCTGGGACACCGCGGTGCATTTCTCCTTCAGACGATGTACGACAAACTGGTGGAGCATAAGCAGTATATTGCCGAGTACGGACTAGACATGCCAGAAATCCGGGACTGGAAATGGAATGACGGCAAAGGAAATTACGAATAACCTCTCATAAACGAAATCCCCTGGCAGCATACTGCCGGGGGATTTTACTGCTTATAACTTAAACAATATACTCTCGCTGGAAATACCCTTAAAAAGCAAAAAAGCCCGGCGGCAGCAGATGCCGCCGGGCTCTCATTGTCAAGTCAAATAGTTGCTATGACAGATTAGCGAATACCCAGTTCGCCAGCGATGATGATTCTCTGGATCTCGTTGGTGCCTTCATAGATCTCGGTGATCTTGGCATCACGCATCATACGCTCAAAGGGATACTCGCGAGTGTAGCCGATGCCGCCTGCCAGCTGGAGGCACATACGGGTCACATCGTTGGCAACCTTAGTTGCATAGTACTTAGCCATAGCGGCCTCTTTCACGCAGCGCTTGTGATCCTGCTTCATCTGGGAAGCACGGTACACCAGCAGACGAGCTGCGTCGATATCGGTCTGCATCTCAGCGACCTTGAACT
This sequence comes from Bacillota bacterium, assembly GCA_017861415.1. GTDB lineage: Bacteria > Bacillota > Clostridia > Oscillospirales > Oscillospiraceae > Evtepia. The sequence continues at coordinate 8,397 of JAGFXS010000018.1, read as the reverse complement.
GAGTGTTCTGGAAGGATGCGATGGTACGGCCGAACTGCTTACGGGCCTTGATTACGGGGATCAGCTCATTAAGAGCGCCCTGAGCGATGCCCACGCCCTGAGCAGCAATGGAGATACGGCCGCCGTCCAGAGTGGTCATAGCAATTTTGAAGCCGTCGCCTTCCTTGCCCAGCAGGTTTTCCTTGGGAACCTTTACGTCCTCAAAGACCAGCTCATAGGTGGAAGTGCCGTGGATGCCCATCTTCTTCTCCTTGGTGCCGAAGCTGAAGCCTTCCCAGCCCTTTTCCACGAGGAAACAAGAAATGCCCTTATTGCCCTGCTCCTTATCGGTCATAGCAAACACAAGGTACAGGCCTGCATAGTAGCCGTTGGTGATGAACTGCTTGGTGCCGTTGAGGAGATAGTAGTCGCCCTTGTCAACAGCGGTGGTCTTCTGGCCGGAGGAGTCGGAACCTGCACCGGGCTCGGTCAGGCCGAAAGCGCCCAGCAATTCGCCGGAAGCCATCTTGGGGAGATACTTCTGCTTCTGTGCTTCATTACCATAGGTCAGCAGAGGCCAGGTCACCAGAGAGCCGTGCACCTCGACCATACAGCCGGTGGAAGCACAGTACTTGTTGATGATCTCGTTTGCTGCGGTATAGGTGTTGTAGGACAGGCCAGCTCCGCCATATTCCTCGGGGATGTACATACCCATCATGCCCATTTCGGAGAGCTTTTCGAGAGTTTCAACGGGGAATCTCTCCTGCTCGTCCAGTTCTGCTGCCAGAGGCTTCACTTCATTGATGCAGAAGTCCTCCAGCATGTCGATTACGTCTTGCTCCATGCTCGTAAAGTTAAAATCCATAATAATTATCCTTTCTCGTGTTATGTAGTACACCCCCGTTGGGGGGTGTACTACACAGCACTAATTTAATAACAAACACGATATGAAAGGCTGCCAGAGGGGCACGATTAACCCTTGGACTTGATTGCCAGAGGGGGATTAACCCTTGGACTTGTTGACCAGATCGGTCAGAACAGGCAGAACCTCAAAGAGGTTGCCCACAACACCGAAGTCAGCAACGCTGAAGATGTTGGCATCGGCATCCTTGTTGATGCAGACGATGGTCTCGGAGCTGCCCATGCCAGCCAGATGCTGAATAGCGCCGGAGATGCCACAAGCAACATACAGCTTGGGGCCAACGGTCTTGCCGGTCTGGCCAACCTGGTGGGAGTGGGGGATCCAGCCTGCGTCAACAGCAGCACGGGAAGAACCGGTCACGCCGCCCAGAGCACTTGCCAGCGCACGAACGGGGGCAAATCCTTCGGGGCCACCAACGCCGCGGCCGCCAGAGACAATGATCTCAGCGCCTTCCAGATCAACCTTCTCGCCAGCCTCGTGGAGAACCTCGAGGAGCTTCACGCGGATCTGCTCAGCGGGGAACACAAAATCGTCCTTCACGATCTCAGCAGTACGGGTGTCATTGCGCTCAATCTTCTTGAAGACGCCGGGGCGGCAGGTGCCGATCTGAGGTCTGTGGTTGGGGCAAAGGATGGTAGCCATCAGGTTACCGCCGAAGGCGGGACGGGTCCAAGCCACGTTGCCGCTTGCTTCGTCGATGTCCAGAGCAGTACAGTCAGCAGTCAGGCCGGTACGGAGACGGCCAGCCAGACGGGGGCCAAGGTCACGGCCAGTGTTGGATGCGCCCAGCAGCACAGTGGTGGGGCAATCCTTCTCAACCAGCTGCACGAAAGCAGCGGTGTAAGCCTCGGTGGTGTAATGGTCATAAACAGGAGCATCCATCACATAAACCTTGTCGGCGCCATAAGCAATAGCGTCCTTCACGGCTTCGTCACAGTTGTAGCCGATGACAACAGCGGTCACGTTGCCGCCCTGAATGTCGGCCAGTCTGCGGCCGGGGTTCAGCAGCTCCAGGCCAACGTTTCTGGCCTTGCCGTGCAGTGTTTCAATGAACACCCATAAATCCTTAGTCTTAGCTTCCAGTGGAAATCCCATTGTAATGCTCCCCCTTCCTTAAATAATATTTTTCTCGCGAAGCAGCTCAAAGAGCTTCTTTGCGGAATCTTCGTTGGTCTCTTCCTTGATCACGATGCCGCCGCTCTTGCGGGGAGGGGTGAAGGTCTTCTTCACGCGGGTGGGGGAATTCTTCAGGCCGACCTGAGCCAGATCCAGCTCGAAGTCCTGAGCGGACAGAACGGGGATCACAGCCTTGTTAGCAGCCATCTTGGATTTGATGGTAGCATAACGGGGCTCATAGTCGGGCTTGGTGACGGTAAGAACGCAGGGAAGGGGCAGCTCGAGCATCTCGAAGCCTTCTTCCACTTCCTTCTTCACCTTCACGGTGCCATTTTCCTGCACCCATGCTTCGTAAGCATAGGTAACCTGGGGATAGTCCAGGTTCTCAGCCATCTGAGGACCAACCTGAGCGGTGTCGCCGTCGATAGCCTGCTTGCCGCAGAAGATGATGTCGAACTTGCCTTCCAGCTCTTCCATCTTCTTGGTGGCCTGGGAAAGAGCATACCCGGTTGCCAGAGTGTCAGAGCCGCCGAACTCACGGCCGCTGATCAGATATGCCTTGTCGGCGCCGACAGACAGGCACTCCTTCAGAGCTACCTTAGCCTGCTCGGGGCCCATGGTGCAAACAACGACCTTGCTGCCAGGATTTGCGTCCTTCACCTTGGCTGCGCACTCCAGAGCATAAGCGTCAAAAGGATTGACGATGCTGGGCACGCCGTCACGGATCAGTGTGTTGGTTTCCGGATTAATCTTAATCTCGGTTGTGTCCGGCACTTGTTTGATACAAACAAGCATGTTCATTTCTGATTTCCCCCTATTTTTGATTATTCATGGTATTTTTTTGATGCCCGATCAGTGTTACACAGTATACCCATGTTCGTCCGGTCGATGCATCCGCGCAGTCATGAGAACCCCGTCCGGTACAGTTTTACCCGCCCAGACTGGGAACCCTGTATGAAACAGGGCGTAATAATACCCTATTTCATTACCATAGCAAGTCGTATTATATCAAATGGTGCTTAAAAAAACAAGTCAATTCTACACAGCATGTCCTGAAAAAAAGGCCCAATTATCATCAGGCTCTATCTTTAGATTCTGGTGTTATTGCACAAAAACGGCAGTGAAATCTGACGTTCCGACTCCACCGCCGTTTCTATTTTATATCTATTCTCCAAAAAAGCTCTTATGGATTGCAGCTACCGCCTTGTCGGCATCCTCCTCGTCCAGAAGAACCGACACCTTGATCTCACTGGTGGAAATCATCTGGATGTTGATTCTGGCTCCATAAATGGCTTCAAACATCTGAGAAGCAACGCCTGGATTGTCAATCATGCCGGCACCGACAATGGACACCTTAGCCAAATTACTAGAGACATCGATATGGTCAAAGCCAATAGACTCCTGATGCTCCTCCAGGATCTGCCGAGCCGCCTCTAGGTCGCCCCGCTTCACGGTGAAGCTGATGTCCTTAGTGTCCCCGCGTCCGATGGACTGGAGAATAATATCTACATTAATATTCTCTTTCGATAATAGAGAAAATACCTTATAGGCGATACCCGGACGGTCTTCTAGCTCTACCAGAGCCAGACGCCCGATGTCTTTATCCTTCGCTACACCTACTACATATGTTTTTTCCATCTTTTTGACGACCTCCTTCACTTTTGTTCCAGGCTTCTTGGCAAAGCTGGAGAGCACCTCCAGCTTTACTTGATACTTCTTCGCCATTTCTACGGAACGGTTGTGGAGTACCTGGGCACCCAGACTTGCCAACTCCAGCATCTCGTCATATGTAATTTCATCCAGCTTCCGCGCACCCGACACCCGGCGAGGGTCCGCCGTATAAACGCCTTCAACGTCTGTGTAGATCTGGCACAAGTCTGCCTTTAGGGCCGCAGCTAGGGCCACCGCCGAGGTGTCAGAGCCACCCCGTCCCAGTGTCGTAATATCTTCGTACTTGTTTAGGCCCTGAAAACCAGTGACCAGTACAATGGCATTTCGGCCAAGCTCTGAAACAATGCGCTCTGTATCAATGGATTTAATCCGAGCGCTGCCATAGGCCTTGTTGGTCTTCATCCCTGCCTGCCAACCGGTGAGGGACACCACCGGAAATCCCATGGCCTCAATAGCCATGGCGCACAGGGCGCAGGAGATCTGCTCGCCTGTGGACAGCAGCATATCCATCTCACGCTTGGATGCCCGGGGGTTAATTTCCATCGCCTTAGCAATTAAGTCGTCAGTGGTATCGCCCTGGGCAGAAAGTACTGCCACCACACTGTTCCCTGCCCGATAAGTATCTGTGATGATGCGTGCCACATTTTGAATGCGCTCCGCATTGGCAACGGACGTGCCGCCGAATTTCTGCACAATCAATGCCATACTATCTCAATCCTCCTCATTTCCGGCGGGCTGCTTCGCGCCCTCCCGTCGGAGATCCTAATCTCTATCCATCTTATGCTGTCTCTCCCCCATCGGGGAAATAACTTTCCGCATTTACGGGGCGGCAAATCACCGCCCCGCCCCTACAAAGGCAATTTTAGTCCAGTACCCGGATAGTTGAGAGAACCTCTAATCCCTGTAATGTATTCAGTAGAGCCGGGCGAGTCATGGGCGAAACCAGAAAACCATGTCCCTCTGCGTTGCCGCTAAGCTGAATCTCCGCTCCCTGTGACAGTTCCCCATCTCTCAAGAGGACCATCCACGGGCTTTCCAGGGTATCCACAGACACTGACCGTTCCGGTCTGGATGGACTCCAGGGCCGGTAGGCACTGCGCTGCATCTGTCGGGCAATGGCAATGACATCTGCCACCACAGCACTGGCTGTTGGCATCTTACCTGCACCGCGACCGTAGAACATCACATCCCCTGTGGCGTTACCCTTCACCGTGATGGCATTGAACACATCCTCCACGCCGGCTAAGGGATTGCTTACATCCACCAGATGGGGCTCTACATAGGTGCAGATGGTGCCGTCCGCATTGTGAATGGCCCGCCCCAAAAGCTTGATCTTCTTTCCAGCTGCCGCAGCAAAAGCAACATCGTGGAGGGTAACACCGGTGATGCCAACGGTTGGCACCTCCTCGGGCCGTACATGCCAGCCAAAGGCAATAGAAGCCAGAATGCAGATCTTGCGACAGGTATCGTGGCCCTCAACATCGGCGGCAGGATTCTGCTCGGCATAGCCTTTCTCCTGCGCTTCCTTCAGGGCAGCTTCAAAGGACAAACCGCCCTGTATCATCCGGGTAAAGATATAGTTGGTCGTGCCGTTCAAAATGCCGCAAATCTCCTGAATCTCATTGGCAGCCATGCATTGGTTTAGTGGACGGAGGACGGGGATTCCACCCCCTACGCTGGCTTCAAAGAGATAGGTGACACCATGTTCCGTCGCCAATTCCATAAGCTCCTGCCCGTAGTTGGCCACCACCTCCTTGTTGGAGGTTACAACACTCTTCCCTGCCGTCAAGGCCCGCCGGGTAAAATCCAGCGCCACGGCTGTACCACCGATGGTTTCCACCACGATCTCCACCTCGGGATCTGCCTCTATCACAGAGAAGTCCTTAACAAAGCACTCGGCAAAAGGACTATCGGGGAATTCCCGTACATCTAGTATATACTTTAGGTTCAAAAGCTCGTCGGCTTTCCTTGTGAGTCCTTCGCCAATCCCGCTGATCAGCTCGGCCACACCGGAACCAACTACACCATGACCTAATACCGCCACATGAATCATAATTACAAAACCCTTTCCCGTATTATCAAGAGGCCCTTCTCCGCTCCCCCACTATCCTGCCAGAATTTCACTGCGCAGAACACCGGGCAGCGCAGTAAGCTGCTCTAGCAGCTCATTGATGCTGATCTGCAGGCCGGAGCTTTCCACACTGAAGTTGGCCACAGCACAGCCATTCACTGGAATGCCCTGATTGATGGTAAGGATATTACCTCCTGAGGCGCCAAAAATGTTAAGCACCGAAGAGAGGACGCCCGGCTCATCCTTCATAATCACTTGAAAAGAAATGATCCGACCCTGAAGCATATCCTGAAGGGGCCGTACGCTATCCTTATATTTATAGAATGCGCTACGGCTAATCCCCATCATCTGTACGGCTCGGTTCACCGTGTCCACTTCGCCAGTGTCCAATAGCCTCCTGGCCTCTACCACTTTATGGAAGATCTCCGGCAGGGCCGCAGCCTCTACAATATAAAAATGTGGTGACTTTAACATGTTATGTGCGCCCCCTATTCTTTGTCCGTCTCACATGGGCATTTGTTTTTCAATGAGATTAATTCTAGCACATTCGACCAGAGGCCGCAACCTCTATCCCAGAAAAGAATGTTACGATTTTTTCTTCGTTTTTTGAAAATTCCTGTGTGTTTTGTCAAAGAAGCCCCACAACCAGTGGCTTTCCCACCAGAAAGTCAAGTACATTGGGAGTAACCACGTCAACCTGCGTTGTTTCTCCGCCCTCCCCTTTCAAAACCGCACTTTCGCTCTTGTCATGGCCTCCGCAATTGTGCTATACTATTAGTGCTAAGATGATTGCTTAGCGATGAAGTCAGATGGAGGAGGGAACGCCAAACATGGCCAAGGAACAGAATAAATCCATTGCAAAAAACAGCAAGGCGTTCCACGACTATTTTGTAGAGGACCGCTTTGAGGCCGGCATTGAGCTTTTCGGCACAGAAGTGAAGTCTATTCGTCTGGGCAACGTCAATCTAAAGGATTCATTTTGCACCATCAAGGATGGACAGCTCACCTTAAATGGCATGCATGTGAGCCCCTATGAAAAAGGGAATATTTTTAATAAGGAGCCTCGGCGGCCTCGTCGGCTTCTGATGCATAAGCGGGAGATTCTGCGACTTCATGCCAAAATCATGCAAGATGGCTATACCCTCATTCCCTTGAATCTTTATTTTAATGGGCCGCGGGTTAAGGTAGAAATCGGTTTGTGTAAAGGCAAAAAACTTTATGACAAGCGCGAGACTGACGCTCGGCGCGATGCAAAGCGAGAGATAGATCGGGCCATGAAGCTGCGTTGATGCTTCTTGGGTACTGTGACAATTACGGAAAAGGAGTGGTTCCTATGGAACAGAAAAACCCCATTGTGACCTTTGAAATGGAAAATGGCCAAAAAATGGTGGCGGAGCTTTATCCCCACGTGGCCCCGAACAGCGTAAACAACTTTATCAGCTTAGTGAAAAAGGGCTACTACAACGGGCTTATTTTTCATCGGGTGATACCTGGCTTTATGATTCAGGGTGGTTGCCCCCAGGGCACCGGCACTGGCGGCCCAGGCTACACCATCCCCGGTGAATTCGCCATGAACGGCGTAGAGAACAGCTTGGCCCATGATCGGGGCGTACTATCCATGGCTCGGGCAATGCATCCCGATTCAGCGGGCAGCCAGTTCTTCATCATGGTGGAGAAGTCTCCTCATTTAGATGGGCAGTATGCAGCCTTCGGTATGATTCTGGAGGGTATGGAGGTTGCTGATGCCATCGTTAGCGTGAAGCGCAACATGCAGGACAGACCGAAGGAGCCTCAGGTAATGAAGTCAGTCACCGTGGAAACCTTTGGTGTTGACTATCCCGAGCCGACTATGATAAAATGACCTCCTGCCTAAAGGCAGTCGGCCGCTTCGGCGGCCCTATATGGGGGCGTACTGGTTTCGACGGGGATATGGAGGCAGGAATAGCGGGCGGATGAGTCTGACATCCTTAAAACAGGCACCTATAAATTAAAGAACAACAACAACGTAGTTCTCGCCGCTGCTTAATGCGGCCGTCCTGCCTGGAGGGACCACGGGCCAGGTTAGGGCGTGATCTAAGTGGTGCACGTGACTGCAGTAAGCTTTGCCTGCAGCATGACAAATGAAGCTACTAAACCTTAGAGCATGACGCGTTTGCGCTTTGGTAAGGGAATGTAAATAACCGTCTGCGCCCGGAGAAGTTCCTGTTAAAGTGTTTTCGGACGGGGGTTCAACTCCCCCCGCCTCCACCAAAAAGATAACCCTGTAATCTCAATGGTTACAGGGTTTTTTCTTTGAATATCAACGGTTTGAGCGTTGTTAATAGCAACATGGCTACCTGCTATGCAAACGCTGTTTGGTGCAATATCAACGCAAAATTGCACCAAGATTGCACCAGACTTTTCACACGGAATTTCACACGAAAAAACCTCCCCCAAGGCATTAGCTAAGGGGGAGAAACTTTAATCATATATTAGCACCGGGAATGTGCTGGGAAGGTGGTCTGTGGAGAGGAGATAGGATTCGCCTGAGTAGTTTAGGACGCTATCCTATTTTTTGCCTGTTATATGCGAAACGAATACGGCAACGATTCCTCCAAATATGCTGCCAATTAAACCAGGTAAATAAATGAGGTTTGCT
>JAGFXS010000089.1 GCA_017861415.1 Bacillota bacterium | reverse complement strand
CGGCGGCGGGATCTGCGGTTTAGGCGGTCTATATCTGGTGATGAACGCATCCTCCGGAGTGGGAGGCGCTTGGGTCCATAACTGCATCGACGGCTACGGCTGGCTGGCGGTGGCTCTGGTGATCTTTTCTGTTTGGAGCCCGAGCCGAGCTATTTTGGCCGCTCTGGTTTTTGGCGGACTCTCCGTTATGCGCTACTATTACCCCATTGGCTTTATTCCCACCACTATCTACGATATCATCCCCTATATTGCAACGGTGGTGGTGCTGGTGGCTGTGAGCATGCGCCGCAGCCGGAAAAATCAGCCGCCTGACAGCCTGGGTCTGGCTTATTTCCGAGAGGAACGATAATAAAGAAACCCGCCAAGCTACAAGGCTTGGCGGGTTTTTCTATTCTCTAATCGATTCTAAACAGGCGCTTGCCGTTTTCTGTAGTGGCCCGAATGACCTCCTCCAAGGGCAGTCCCTTGATTTGGGCGATAGTCTCCGCCATCCGGTAGACCATGGTGGAGTCACAGCGTTTTCCCCGGAAGGGAGTGGGGGCCATATAAGGGGCGTCTGTCTCTACCATGATGTGCTCCAGAGGAAGCCAGGAAATGACCTCCGGCGCCTTTCGGGCATTCTTAAAGGTGATGGTGCCCGTGAAGGAGAGAAGATACCCGAACTTTACTAAGACCTTTGCCTCCTCCAGACTGCCAGAGTAGCAGTGGAACACCCCCGGAACTTTTGGATAGTCCCGCACTAATTTTAGGCAGTCCTGGTGGGCATCTCGATCGTGGACAATCACGGGGAGATTTTTTTCCTCCGCCAGCTCCATTTGCGTGCGGAAAACCGCCTGCTGAACAGGATGGGGGGCATTGTCGTCATAGTAATAATCCAAGCCGATTTCCCCAACCGCCCGAACCTTGGGGTGATCCAGCAGGGGACGCAGTTCATCAGCCCAGCGAGGCAGGGTGGCTGCCGCATCTTGAGGATGAACCCCGGCGGCGGCGTAGATGTAGGGGTAACGCTCTGCGATATCAATGCAGATGCGCGAAGTGTGAAGGTCGCTCCCCGGGCAGAGTACTAGGCCGACGCCCTTATCAGGGAGGCTGGAGAGAAGCTCTTCCCGGTCATGGCGAAAGGCTCCGCTGTAGTAATGGGCGTGGGTGTCGAAAAGCATGGTGTATCCTCCTGGACTGTGTAACGGAAAAAGTAAGGTGGGGGTCAGACTTCGCGGCTGTCCTTTTCTACCTCGCGACGCAGAACATCTTCGGGATCGGCTCCGTGAAGCTGCAAAAGTTTCTCCGCCAGAATACCAGAAAAACCACCCATGAGAATGGTTTGGATAATCAGATGAGTAACAGCGATGTCATCCTCCTGCCCACCGGGTGTCAGCACATCCCCCGCAGCCTCTCGGGTCTGCCGGGTAAAGAACAGGGCGACGTCATTGACAATCTCCACATAGCGGTGGTAAAAGCCTCGCACCTCATCCTCAGGAAGCCCGTTGGGCAGAATCTGCTGAACAGCGGAGATGGAGACGCTCTGCTTTAAGGTGAAGATTACTACCAGGTAGGCAATGTGAATTCGATAATATTTCCGCCGATTGGGAGGGGGCATCACCTTTAGACGGACATAGTTGTTGATGGTGGTAGGGGTGATTGGCCGCTCCTTAGGGTCATTGGAGGGAATGAAGTCCAAATACTCAGTGAGCAGGGCAATGACCTGATCCATGTATAGACCAATGTCTGGGATTTCTTTCCAATCGGGCAGACTGTAGTTTTGCAGATAACGCTCCCACCGCAGGAGCTTATGATTGATCAGTTCTTTATTATAATACATATTAATCACCAAGGCCTATCATAGCATTTGAACGGCTTACGTGCAAGAAGTACAGCCGCAATCTTGCAGTTTATTTTATAAAAAAAGGAAAACCCACGCATATGAGTTTTCCTTTTATAGAAGTTCCCTATAAAGGGCGGCGGCATCTGCTTTGCCAACGTGCTCCGTGACGGCCAATACCTCTATCTTCACCGTTCGGGGGCCGAAGCGCAGCTCCAGCATATCGCCGGTCTTTACCTCATAGGAGGCCTTCACTACTCGGCCGTTGACGGAGACCCGCTCCTTATCACAGGCCTCGTTGGCCACTGTGCGCCGCTTAATCAGGCGGGAGACCTTCAGCCATTTATCCAGCCGCATTCCTCCACCCCCTCAGCTTGTATGGGTGACCGGGCCAGCATGTCCGAAAGGCAGTAGGACAAAAAAGGCGCGGCCTAAGATGTAACGCTGGTCTACAGCACCCAACTCACGATGGCGGCTGTCGGAAGAACCATTCCGGTTATCTCCCATGACAAAGACACTTCCTTCGGGTACCTGGCAGTAGATAGTATCCTCCATACTGGAGTTCGGCCCCTGCATGGGTTCCTTAATATAGGGTTCATCCAGGGGGACCCCGTCTACATATACCTTGTTTTCATCATACCGGATCTCCACCGTCTGTCCGCCTGTGGCAATGATCCGTTTGACAATGGGGCTGGTGACGCTGGCAAACTCCTTAGTCAGTACCACAATGTCACCCTGTTTGGGTTCATAGCCCACACATTGGAGGAGCAGCATGTCCCGATTCTGCAGGGTGGGGGTCATGGAGTACCCATCTACAGAGATTATACGGCCGAAGAAGGTAAAGGTTAAGATTAAAAGCAACAGGGCGAACACCAGTGCCTGAAGCCAGGAATATAAATCTCCCGACAGGTTGCGGGCCGCCTTGGAATACTGACTTGTTTCGGGTGTTTCGGACAAAAAGACCGCCCCCTTTCTATTGCGAAGCATGAAGTAAAAGACGGCAGGAAAGCTTCTGCGGCAAAGGTTGTTTCATAAAACAGCATTGCAAGTCATCCTGACGACATATGGACATTATACCCCCCCTTCCGCCGATATGCAAGGGGCAGAAAAGCCGTCTTTCTGTCGCGAACTAGGATTTCTTTGCTAAATTCTGACGAAGAATCTCGGTGTCTTGTTCAAAATAAGCCTGTTCCCGACGATGGCAGGTGAACAAAAGCACCTGTCGTTCCTGTGCCACCCGGGTCAATAGATCTAGCGCGAAGGCAAGGCGGGTATCATCAAAATTGGTGAGTGCGTCATCTAAAACGATGGGACACCGGTTTTTGGAGGGCAGCACCAGATCGCAGAGAGCAAGACGCAACGCCAGATAGAGCTGATCGGCCGCGCCCTGGCTTAAATGGGCTGCACTACGGGGAAAACTGCTGCCTGCCGCTTCTGTCTGGGCAGAAAAAGCCCGGTCAAAGGTAACCCTCTCATAGGCGCCCCCGGTGAGGGCGCTGAAATAGACGGCAGTCCGCTGATTTAGGTCGGGAGAAAACCGGGCGCGTAGGGACCGCTCTGCTTCGCTTAGCACCGACAGGGCCAAGGTAATGGCATCATACTCTGCCTGAAGCTTTTTCTGCAGGCGATGGTTTTCCTCCAGTTGGGCCTCCAAGGCCGCGGGGTCACCCAAGGTCTGCAGACGCCCCGTTAAGAGTGCCAGCCGCTGGAGACTATCCTGTAGGGCTCGCTCCTTCTCAACCGCAGCTGGTGAGCGGTAGGGGATGGCGTCTTTCGTTCGGGAGAGTACATCGAACAGGGCCCGGGCTGACTTTTCCCGGGCGATGGCCGTCTCCCACTCCACGTCCCGGCGCTGCAGGGTACTCTGCCTGATAAACAGCTCCTCATTCAGCCGGTCTATCTCGTCCAGATCCCGCCGATCCAGGCGAACACGAATCAGGGTGCCCAGCAGGATGATGATTCCCAAAAGACCCATGGCTGCCGCCATGGAGGAAAGCTGTATCGTGGGCACCTTCATATTGGGGTAAAGGGCCGGGAGAAAGGTGACTCCCAGTAAAAACAAAGCCAGGGCAATGCCGAAAAAGGTGAAAAACAGCATGGCTCGGCCGCGGCGGCGAATGTCCCGGTCTCGCAGGGCCACATCCTCTTGTAACTCCTCCAAGGCCTCCGCTTCCAGATCGGCCTCTTCCACCTCCATAGATTCCAGCTGCCGGACGGCGGCATCCAGCTCAGCGGCGGCTTGGCTACAGCGGAGTTGCGCCTCTGCCTCCGATTCAGGGTCCATAGTCCCGGGAAAGGGTTCCATGCTGCGCAGCTCGGCTTCCAGGGTGGCCGCGTCCTCCTCCAGGGCTAGGTAATCCCGGTGGAGATCCTTCACTTGGGAAAGCTGACGGGCCAGATGGGCAGCCTCCTCTTCCAGCACAGTCAGCTGTCCGCTTTTGTGATAGCGGCGGTCCCGCTGCCACTGGCGTAGGCGGCGCTCCGCCTGTGACCAGGAAACCTGCTCGTCTCCGGAGGATAACAGGGCGGCAATCCGCTGCTCCAGTTCACTGCTGGCTTCTACAGACAAGTGGGTCTGCCGCAGAAACACTGTCCGCTCAAAGACCTCGCGGCCCACGCCGGTGAGGACTTCGCCCACGTTTTCCCCTGTGAGACCGGGAACTGTGTCTCCCGTATCGGCATACACGGCGGAGAAGCCCGCCATGGGAACACCCTGATCGCCAAACCGGCGGATCAGAAGCCGCTTGCCCTGATGGGTACAGTCCAGAAGCCCCTCCATGGCGCTGCCGCTCCAGGGACGGTAGCGGTTCTTGTCCGCCGGGGCATCCTTCTTATCTCTGGCCCGCTGGGGGAATCCATAGAGCATGGTGCGCAGAAAGACACACCAGGTAGATTTTCCTCCCTCGTTGGGGGCGTAGATCAGATTCAGGCCGTCCTCAAGCTCCAGGGTGGCATCATGTAAGGGGCCGAAGGTGGCGGTCATACGATGGATGATCATTCCGGAGAATCCCTCCCCTCTAGAGCGGCCAGACCGAAGCGTAGGGCCAGTTCAAGTTCCTGTGTATCCTCCGGAGAGGCTTGGGCCAGCCGCTGGGACATATCCCGCAGGAAAAGCCCTAAAAGGCTTTCCTCCTTCTGCCGGGCCCAAAGATCCCGCCCCACGCGGGTTCGGTCCAAAATCTCAAGGTGATAGAAATAGGGGGTGCCCATCAGCTCCAAATGGCGGAGAGATAGTGGTTCCACGCCCTCACGCTCTCCCGTGAGGTGAATGCGGACGATGTCCTCTCCCGTTTCCTGGGCCAGGAGAGTGAGAAGGGCCCGCAGAGCAGCCTCGGGGGTTTTCCCAGTGATATCAGTCTCTAAAATCCGGTACTGGCGGCGGCACAGGGGACGAAAGCGCAGGGTGACCCGCCCGCCATCGGTACTGCCGAAATAAACGCCTCGCTCACCAGTCTCGTCAAAGCCTCGCCCCTGGGGGCAGCCGGGATAGGCATAAAAAGTACGCCCCCTCTGCTGGAGGCCGCTAGCGGTATGGACATGGCCAAGTGCCAGATAGTGGAGGCC
>JAGFXS010000088.1 GCA_017861415.1 Bacillota bacterium | reverse complement strand
CTGCCAATCCTGAAGTGGTCATCCTCAATGTTGGCAATCAGGTCACTATCCAGATGGCCGTCACAGAAGATGAAACACCCACCTCCATCCTCAATGCCTATTCCATCACCATCGACTGATGAAGCAATGAGAGATTGATTCCTTTTCCATTGATTACGGACCCCGGGTTGAGAGTCTCAACCCGGGGTCTTTTCTTGTCCAATAGCCTGTTTCCATATCTTCAACACCTCGGGTGATAGCAGCAGTAGCGCCGTTAGATTGGGAAGCGCCATCAGACCGTTGCATAGGTCGGCCAGTTCCCATACTACATCAACCTTGGAAACGCTACCCACCAGAATTAGGGCAATAAATACCACCCGGTACAGTCCCCGCCCCTTCTGAGATCCAAGGAGTTCCTCCAGAGACCGCTCCCCATAATAGCTCCATCCAAGCAGAGAGGATATGGCAAAAAGTGCTAGACAGATTGCTAAAAATGGTCCAGCTAGCCCCCCCATCACCGTCTCAAAGGATCGCACCGCCAACGGTGCCCCTACGGTTGCAGAATCAACTAAGCCACTCTCAATAACCCGAAGCGCATCCCCCGGCTGGTAAATCCCGGAGCTGAGTATCACCAAAGCCGATACCGTGGCGATTACCAGGGTGGCTATAAAAACCTCCAGCATTCCCCAGAGTCCCTGGGTGTGTTCCCTGTCCACATCGGCCACAGCGTGGGCCATGGCGGAGGAGCCTAGTCCGGCCTCATTGGTAAACACGCCCCGGGCCACACCATAGCGCAAAGCCGCAGAAACACTGTACCCTGCGCCGCCGCCGGTGAGTGCGGGCACCGTAAAGGCACTGGTCATAATCTCCCGGAATACCCCAGGAAGAACGGCATGGTTTGCCGCCAATACCCACAAACCCCCGCCCGCAAAGAGGAGCGCCATTACGGGCACCATTGCTGAGCTAACCTTGCCAATTCGCCCAATGCCTCCGAAAATTACCACCGCCACAAAGCCCGCCACAATCACCCCTACGATGCGAACCTCAGTGCCGAATGCTGCCTGCATTCCCCAGGCAAGGGAGTTGGCCTGAACCAGGTTTCCTCCGGTAAACGAAGCAAGTAAGCAGGCCAGACAAAAAAGCTTCGCCATTGCCGGACATTTTAACCCGCGGGTCATGTACTCCGCCGGACCGCCCTTCCATTGTCCTTTTTCATCCCGCCGCCGATATCGAATGGCCAGCACCTTTTCTGCGTAGCCTGTCATGATGCCCAGAAACGCGGACATCCACATCCAAAAGACCGCCCCCGGACCTCCAAAATAAATAGCCGTAGCTACTCCAGCGATGCTGCTGGTGCCCACTGTGGCACCCAGGGCTGTAGCCATGGCCTGAAACTGGGTAAGCCGTCCCTTTGCCGCCTGCTTCCGACTCCGCCGAAACAGCGGGCCCAATGTACTCCCCATCCAGTGACGGAAGTGGAACACCTGAAAGAAACCTGTTCTCAGAGAATAATATCCCCCGACAATAAAAAAAAGCGCCAGAAGCCAAGGATTCCACAGCGCACTAATCCATTCACGCCAAACCATAAAAGTCCACCACCTCGGCACACCATATGCGCCAAAGGTGGTGGACATGTGTCATTTTATCAGGTCATCATTTTGCGATGCTGTATTTCTCCTTAAAATGATTGTATTCCTTTTCAAAAGCTTCCCTGCCGGTGAGCTTTAAATTTTCAGCATAGCTGTGGGGCGCAAAGGCGCTGTCAGACTCCACAACTGCACTGGCCACGTTGGAGCAGTGATCGGAGATGCGCTCCATGTTGGTCAGTAAATCCGAGAGAATGAAGCCCAGTTCAATTGTGCAGACCCCTGCCTGCAGCCGCCGAATATGGTTCTTTCGAATGGCAAAAACCAGCTCGTCCACCACTTCTTCCAGCGGCTCCACCCGCAAGGCCAGATCCACATTGTTGGTGGCAAAAGCATTCACTGTCATGTTTAGGACCTCTTCCAGTGCCCCAGAGAGTACATCCACTTCCACCTGTCCTTCTGGGGAGAAAAATACCCCCTTGTCCTGCATCTCCTGGGCGGACTCCAGGATGTTAACTGCGTGGTCGCCGATCCGTTCAAAATCACCGATATCCCGAAGCAGTTCTGCTGCCTTGCGACTGTCGGCATCGGTAAGGTCCCGGCCGGAAAGCCTAACCAGATAGCTGGCAATCCTGTCTTCGTAGAAATCCAGCTGATCCTCCGCCTCCTGAACCTCAGCGGCCCCCTTATCCGTATAGGTCTTCAGCAGGCCAGACGCCGTGATGGCTGAGCTGTAGGCGATATAGGCCATGTTAACAGTGAGATTGACGCATTCCGCAACAGCTAGAGTGGGCGTATTAAACAAGTTCTCGTCGATGAGGGCGATTTCCCGCTCTTTTTCCTCACCCTTCACTACATAGTAAGCGATTTTCTCCAGCATCTTAAAGCCGGGCAGCAGCAGCAGCGTGGTTGCAAAGTTAAAGGTACTGTGGGCAAAGGCCACACCCCAGCCTTGCATGGGAGCATTCCAGAATTCAAACTGGAAGATGGCGTTCCCCGCGAGTAACAAGGCCAGGATAACAAGTGTTCCGATAAGGTTAAAGGAAATATGGACCACGGCCACCCGCTTTCCGTTACGGTTGGCACCTAAACTGGAGAGCAGCGCTGTAACGCAAGTACCGATATTCTGACCCATGATGATCGGGATACCCATGCCGAAAGTTATGCTGCCCGTCAGGGACAGCGCTAATAGAATGCCGATGGAGGCCGCAGAGCTCTGAATAATACCGGTAAATACAGCACCAACCAAGACACCCAGTAGGGGATTCTGAAAAGCGGTAAGCATACTGGAAAACTCAGGCATATCCGCCAGCGGACTCACAGAGTCACTCATCAATTTCATGCCATACATGAGAATAGCAAAGCCCACAAAAATAGCACCGATGTCCTTGCGCTTCTTGGTCTTCGATACCATGATCATGATGGCACCCACCAAGGCAAAAATCAGGGAAAAATTCTCCGGCTTTAGCAACTTTAGCAATACAATTTCACTGTCAATGCCCTGCATAGCTAAAATCCAAGCAGTGAGGGTGGTGCCGATATTTGAGCCCATGATTAGACCGATGGTCTGCCCCAATTCCATAATGCCGGAGTTCACCAGACCTACCAGCATTACCGTCATGGCGGATGAAGACTGGATGGCAATGGTGATTCCCGCACCGAGGAGCAAGCTATTTAGCTTGTTTGAGGTCATTTTCTTCAAAAGAACCTCCAGTTTACTGCCTGCCAGCCGTTCTAGGCCAGAAGACATCACCGTCATGCCATAGAGGAAGAAGGCCAGTCCACCCAAAAGCAAAATTACGGAAAAAATATCCATCAATTCATGTCCTTTCTCAATCGTTGCATCAATTTCTTTATTCAGCCTGTCCTATCTGGGAGACCTTTTTGGATAAGTACGCCAAGGACATGCCTCCGGCTCTTGCAGATCTTTTTCTTTTTAATCGGTTTGACTATACCAAAACTTCGTTAAATCTATAACCCATTTCACGTTAAATGTAGGTAAAGTGCCACCCAAATATTGATGGGTGGCACTTCTTCTTTATGTTCAAATTGTCAAAACTTTGGATTTACTTGGGTGTGCTGATTTTATACCCGATCCCCCGAACAGTCTCGATATGACTGCCTGCTGATCCCAGTTTCTGCCGGAGCGTACGGATGTGCACATCCACCGTTCGGCTCTCCCTAACCATTCCGACACCCCAAACCCGGCTGAGGAGCTTGTCCCTGGTGAGGACAATGTCCATATGTTCTAGCAGAAGGCAGAGCACTTCAAACTCCTTAAGTGTCAGTATCACTTCAGCTCCCTCTACCTGAACCACATGCTTGCTAGGACAGACATAGAGGTCGCCCAGATTGTATTCCTCAGGGGCAGTTTCCTGCTTGCTGCGCCGCAGCAGAGCTCGCACGCGAGAGAGGAGTTCCATCATTCGAAATGGCTTCTGCACATAATCATCGGCCCCTGCCTCAAGTCCTACAACGGCATCGTATTCTGTCCCCTTGGCGGTAAGCATCATAATAGGCAAACTTCTTGTGTCTGATGAGGAACGTAGCCTACGCAGAATAGACAGGCCATCCTCCTCCGGAAGCATAATGTCCAGCAGGATTAAAGAGGGCTTTTGGCGTGTAATGGCTGCCCAAAACTCTGAGGGCCGGGCAAACCCCTCCGCCTCCAGGCCAGAATTGTTCAGGGTATACAGCACCAGCTCCCGTATACTGCTGTCGTCCTCAACAAAATAAATCATACTAGCTTCCCCCTCTTTGAGTCACTTGTTGGTCTATTCGATCTTCCTGATCTGAAATGCAATTATAGTATAGCACACCTAAACCTTCAGGAAAAGTACAGATCGCTTTTGTTTGTCTGGCAAACCGGAACCCATAGTCCCTGGAAGACATAGGATGAGAGCAGAACCCTGTTATCATGCGGCAGTCTCTGCTTCGATAGCATAACCTTTGGAAAGGAAGAATGTCATGATTATTCATGTTGTTGTTTCGGGCGATACCTTACATCAGCTTTCCAGAACTTACAACATTTCCGTCCAGCGCATTATCAGCGACAATGGGTTGATGTTTCCCTATCAGCTTACAGTGGGCCAGGCCCTGATCATCACCCAGCCGACGCTACTTCATACGGTTAAGGCCGGAGAAAGCCCCTTTTCCATTGCCGTGGAATATGGAATCTCTGTTCAGGAGCTCTATCAGAATAACCCAGAGCTTACATATGGTGTTCCCCTGTACCCCGGTCAAGTACTTACCATTTCCTTCTGGAGCCCCAAGGAACGCACCATAGCCATCAAGGGCTTTGCTTATGCAAACATTGACCAACACGTCCTGCGCCGTGCATTGCCATTCCTTACTTATCTATCCATTTTTTCCTACGGCTTTCGTGCCAATGGTAGCCTGATCCCTATAGATGACTCATTCCTCCTGAATCAGGCACGCATTTTCCAGGCCCTCCCCATGCTGGTACTCACTTCTATTGACGAAGAAGGCCACTTTTCCACGGAGCTGATAGAGCTTCTGCTTCAGGATCTCGACATGCAGAACGTGCTCCTTGAACATATCGTGGATACCCTACTGGTAAAAGGGTATCGCGGCTTGGACGTAGATTTTGAGTTTGTACCGGGTGGGCTTGCCAATGCTTATGTAGATTTTCTGGCGAATGCCAAGGCTCATCTTAGTCCTCACGGACTCCTGCTTCATGTAGATCTGGCTCCAAAGACCTCTGACGACCAACCCGGCCTACTCTACGAAGGCCATGATTATCGACGTATCGGCGAGATAGCTGATCAGGTAATGCTAATGACCTATGAATGGGGATATACTTA
>JAGFXS010000087.1 GCA_017861415.1 Bacillota bacterium | reverse complement strand
AGGATCTCTCCGCCTTCCCCGTATTCCACCGTCACCTGGGTTTTTCCGTCGGGTCGCAGCCAGGACAAGGTGCCATCACGGCGCACCTGGGTCAGCTGTCTGGCCAGGGCGTGGGAAAGGGAGATGGGGGCGGGCATCAGCTCCGCAGTTTCATCGCAGGCGTAGCCAAACATCATGCCCTGATCTCCTGCGCCTACTACGTCCTCATTGTCATCCTGATGCGCCTTGTGCTCAAAGGACTCGTTGACTCCCATGGCAATGTCGGGAGATTGCTCGTCAATGGCGGTGAGAACAGCACAGCCTTTGTAGTCAAATCCATACTCGGGGTTTGTGTAGCCGATCCGCTCCACGGTGCGCCGGGCGATGGCGGGGATGTCCGTATAGCAACTGGTGCTGATTTCGCCCATCACCAGAAGCATGCCCGTGGTGCAGACGGTTTCACAGGCCACCCTGGCCATGGGATCTTTTGATAGAATATCATCTAACACCGCATCGGAAATCTGGTCGCAGATTTTATCGGGATGTCCCTCAGTGACGGATTCAGATGTAAATACACGATGACTCATCGTAACACTTCCTTTATTGTTTGTTTTAGCATGTGTTGTCGGAGCCGGGGGATCAATGCCCACCCCAGCCCTCCAGATAGGCTTGTTGCTCCGGGGTCAGCACGTCAACGGAGAGGCCAAGGGCCCGAAGCTTTGACAGGGCGATCTCCCGGTCTATTTCAGCGGGGACCTCGTAGACCTTGTTTTCAAGGCTTCCCCGATTCTTCACCAGCCATTCCAGGGTCAGTGCCTGAACGGCAAAGGACATATCCATAATCTCTGCGGGATGACCGTTCCCAGCCGCCAGATTCACCAGGCGGCCTTCGGCGGCCACATTGAGCACCCGCCCGTCGGGGAGGGTATAGCCCACAATGCTGTCTCGGCGCAGTTCCTCCCGGAGTGCCATCTGAGAAAGGCCCTTCACATCCACCTCGCAGTCGAAGTGTCCGGCGTTGCACAGCAGAGCATTGTGCTTCATGACGGCATAGTGGGCGGGGGTAATCACATCTCGGCAGCCCGTCACGGTAATAAATACGTCTCCTAAGGACGCAGCCTGTGCCATAGGCATCACCCGGTAGCCGTGCATGGTGGCGTCCAGTGCCTTGAAGGGGTCGATCTCCGTGACGATGACATTGGCGCCCATACCGGCGGCCCGCATGGCGACCCCCTGGCCGCACCAGCCGTAGCCCGCCACCACCACAGTCTTCCCCGCCACCACTAAATTGGTGGTGTGCATCAAGGCATCCCAGACGCTCTGACCGGTGCCGTACTTGTTATCATAATAATGCTTTGCCTTTGCATCATTCACCGCCACCATGGGACAGGGCAGAATTCCCTCCCGCTCCCGGGCGCGCAGCCGCAAAATGCCCGTGGTGGTTTCCTCACAGCCGCCGATGACTTCACTGCCCAAGGCTACCGCCTTGTCACCCAGCAGGTGGATCAGGTCGCCCCCATCGTCCACGATGAGGTGGGGTTTGGCCTTCAGCGTCTCCATCAAATGCGCCTCATACTCCTGGGGAGAGACATTGTGGATACCGAAGGTCTCCACGCCCATGGACGCAAGGCCCGCCGCCACATCATCCTGGGTGGACAGGGGATTGGATCCAGTAAGGAACACCTCTGCCCCGCCGGCACGCAGCACCAGCCCTAAGTTCGCCGTTTTGGCCTCCAAATGCACGGAAACGGCAATCCGCAGGCCCTTGAAGGGCAGCTCCTTTTCAAAACGCTTTTCTATCTCCGAAAGGGCGGGCATAAAATCCCGAACCCAATTGATTTTCCGTCGGCCAGACTCCGCCAGAGACGGATCCTTTACAATACTCATCGGCCTCATTCCTTTCCTTTTTATACAAGCGGCAGATGCAACGTTCCTCTACCTGTGCAGAGGATTCAAACAAAGCTCCTCCGAACAAAAAAGAGCCCCCTATCGGAAGCTCTTGTGACCCATTGCCTCCTTATCGTGTTAGCAGTACCACCTTGCAAAGCGATGCAGGTTGGTGTGGGGTCATGGAGCTAACTCTCTCACCCACTCTTGATAATGGCTATTATTTATCATTGTCCTATCATTATAGAGGGTTTCTATAGAATTGGCAAGACTTTTTTTCGATATCCTTCAGAATGAGACAACCTTCACAGCAGCCGTTACCTGTTTACTCTTTCTTTTTTCTATTGTTACAAACTCTTTACAGAATTTCTGTGGACTTCCTTATAGAAAACGGTTAAAATAATTCAAAATTGTGTTTGTTCACGGGTGATGTTCTCACCTGTGCCTGACTGGAGGTTATCCCCTTGCGCAAAATTGAAGCTTGGCTTTCCCGGTTCTGTTATAAACACCCCCGTGTGGCCATCCCCCACCTAATCATCTATATTATTGCTGGCAACGCCGCCGTTTTCCTCCTTGACATGTTCAGTCAGGGCACCGCTTCTCAGTTGATGATGTTTCACACGGCATCTATCTTCCGAGGCGAGGTATGGCGCCTCGTCACCTTCCTCTTTGTCCCCAACAGCACCGGGTTCTGGATCATCTTCTACCTGCTTTTCCTGTATTATATCGGCACCACCTTAGAGCGCACCTGGGGCTCCGCCAAGTTTACGGTCTTTTATCTCTTGGGGGTTATCCTCACTATGCTCACCGGCCTTCTGGCAGGTGGCGCCACCATGCAATACATTAACCTATCCCTGCTCTTTGCCTTTGCCTCTCTCTACGGAGAAACCCAAGTTCTTCTCATTATTTTCCCCATCAAGGTCAAGTGGCTGGCCTGGTTTAATGCCGCCCTGTTCCTCTTTGCCGTCATCCAGTATCTCGCCGCTGGACAATTCCTGCTGGCCTTGCTCCCCGTTGTAGCCATTTTAAACTACCTGCTTTTCTTCTACAGTGATATACGGAACTTTTTGGGGATGAAGCAGCGGGCAGCCTCTCATAAGCGCAACCACAAGACCGTGGACTTTCAGGCCGCTCAAAAGCATGTGAAGGAGAAGAAGGGCTACCTCCATAAATGCGCCGTCTGCGGACGCACCGACCAGACAAATCCCGAGCTGGAGTTCCGGTACTGCTCCAAGTGCAACGGCTATTACTGCTACTGCTCGGACCACATTAATTCCCACGTACACATTGAGTAACGAAGGAGGCCTCTGCCATGACGGAACAGGAACTGGTTCGCGCGGCTCTGGATGCCCGGCACCACGCCTATGCCCCCTATTCTAACTTCCATGTGGGCGCCGCCTTGGAGTGCGAGGACGGCACCGTTTTTACCGGCTGCAACGTGGAAAATGCCGCCTTCGGCTCCACCATGTGTGCCGAACGCACGGCGATTTTCAAGGCGGTGAGTGAGGGCAAGCGGCACTTTTGCCGGATTGCCATCGCCGGCAGCAGTGGTGATCCCTGCTGGCCCTGTGGCTCTTGCCGGCAGGTCCTCTCGGAATTTGCCCCGGACCTGGAACTTCTGATCTCCACAGCAGGTGGGCACTTTGTGAAAACAGATCTTACAGCCCTACTGCCCCACAGCTTCGGCGCGGGGAACTTGGGAGAATAAGCTATCCTCACGATAAATTCTGCCGGACAGGGAACCTTTCCCTCTGTCCGGCGTTTTTTTCTTTGAGCACTTCCCCATTTTATTGCAACAACCCCACAGGTTCCCTTTGTTTTTCGGGTCTTCGACTTGACATCCGGCCCCTTGTCCAGTATGATAGCCCTAAACAAAAATGGGAGAAGTCTCTTCCCTTTTCCGTATAATTTACCATCATGCGTAAGATGAAATCAGAATTGGAGGTTCCTATGTCTGAGCAAACCGTGAATTGCAAGACAGTCAAAGGCCGGGCTGCGGAACAGTTTTCCCGCTTCCTGTGTGCCTTCTTGGCTGTTTTCGTTCTTTTGTCCGCTGCCCCCTTCGGTCCCATTGCCGAGGCGGTCACCCAGTCGGACATCAACAAGTTAAAACAGCAGCAAACCCAAATTTCCTCCAGCAAAAAGGCAATTCAAAACAAAATTTCCGCTATTCAGAACGACAAGAGCCAAGCCCTAAATCGCAAGGCGCTGATTGAGCAGCAGATTGAGTACATCCGTCAAGAGCTGGCGGTGACCAATAACCTCATCGCCCAGCTGGATCAGCAGATTACCGACAAAACCGCCGAGCTGGACGCCGCCATTGCCGAGGAGGCCCGTTACGAGGAGCTTTTCTACGAGCGGGTACGCGACATGGAAGAGACCGGCACGGTGAAATATTGGGCAGTTCTCTTTAACTCCAAGGACTTTTCTGACCTCCTGGATCAAATGAACGCCATCAGCGAAATTATGGCCTTTGACAACCGGGTGATGGATGATCTGGCCACTGCCCGGGCCGCCGTGGCCGATGCCAAAACCCAGCTGGAGGCCGCCAGAGTTGATCAGCAGACAGCAAAGAAAAGCCTTGAGGCAAACAATCAAGAGCTGAAACAGCAGCAGGCCGCTGTGAACGCCCTGATGAAGGAGATCGAGGAAAAAGAGAGCGACTATAAGGATCAGTTTTCTACCCTGGAGAATGAATCCTCAGATATTTCCAAGGAGCTAAAAGCCGCAGAGCGCCTGTACGCCCAACAGCTGGCCGCTCAAAAGGCCGCCCAGCAGGGAAGCGGCGGCGGCGCCACCCTCACAGGCTCCGGCGGCTTTATCTGGCCCCTGCCCGGATACACCACGGTGAACTCTCCCTACGGCTGGCGCACGCATCCCATCACCGGCAACCGCAACTTTCATACCGGCGTGGATATCCCCGCCCCCAGCGGCACTAGAATTATCGCCGCCAAGGCTGGCACCGTCATTATCTCGACGTTTAACTCCTCCTACGGCAACTATGTGGTCATCGCCCATCCCGACAGTTCCCGTACCCTGTATGCCCATATGAAATCTCGGGCTGCCTCTGCCGGCGATAGTGTCAACCAGAGCAGTGTCATCGGTTATGTAGGCACCACCGGCAGCTCCACAGGCAATCACCTCCACTTCGAGGTCTGGACCGGCAACTCCTCCTCTACCCGGGTGGATCCCATGCGGTTTTTCTGATTCTTCTTACCGACTTCGGGTTTCCCCAGGGGATTCCTCTTGCAGGCGATAAAATTACGTTTTTCTCTTTTCCTTTTGGATATACTTACTCCACGGAAAAACTGCCAACTCCTTCCTGCAAGTGTATCCCTCACCCCGGCACATGTTTTGTTGGCAACCATCCCATATACATGAAATGAAAGGATGTTTATTATGAAGAAGTATGTTTGCGGTATGTGCGGCTATGTTTATGATCCTGCTCTGGGCGATCCCGAAGGCGGCGTTGCCCCCGGCACTGCATGGGAAGATGTCCCCGAAGATTGGGTTTGCCCCGAGTGCGGCGCCGCTAAGGATATGTTCGAGCCCGAATAAATCCAAAGTAAATACCACTAGTAATCAGAAAACGATGCTGGGCCTTTTCCAATCCGGGCCCGGCATCGTTTTGCATTTTCG
>JAGFXS010000017.1 GCA_017861415.1 Bacillota bacterium | reverse complement strand
TACTTACGAGCCATCTTGATCATAGCTTCGTTGGCCTCAGCGCCGGAGTTCTGGAAGATGATCTTGTCCATGCCGGAAGCCTTGCAGATCTTCTCAACCAGCACAGCCTGGGGAACGGTGTACGGATAGTTGAAGGTATGCATAACCTGTGCGGTCTGCTCCTGAACAGCCTTGACAACTGCGTCGTTACAGCTGCCGACAGAGTTAACGGCAACGCCGCCATAGAAGTCCATGTATGCATCGCCATTCTGATCATACAGATAGTTGCCCTTTGCATAATCGCAGACAAAATCCATACGCTCATAGGTCTCAATGTGGTACTTCTTGACTTTAGCCTTCAGCTCAGCAGCGGTCAAACCTGTGTCTCTCAGTCTCATAGTAAAGTCCTCCCATCAAAATTAAAAAATATAATGCTTGGAACAGTTGCTTTCCTCATTTGCATAGCGGGTGCTTTTGCCTTTGAGGGAATGGTAAGATGCAGAAAAGACGCATCTCCCACATCTTCCCTGTAACTTGTGACTATAATAACACTTCTCTTTCAAAATTGAAATGCACATTTTCTACAAAGATAATCCCTGTGACACAGGGCAATGCGCTGAAATTCTTTCATGGTTTTGCCCTCTGTAATTCCACTTTTTCGTCTCCTGCCGTCAATCAGAATTGGTAATCTCCGGTTTTATTGCCATTTTGCAAAACGCTGCCGGGCTTTTTCCCAATAATTCCCTTGATTCAATTCAGAAAAACCTTGGAAAACGCTAACATAATACGTTCGGCATATTGCACAAGCCCGGACAAACCATTTCCGCATACTTAGTTTTTTCGTCATATTTTGTATCGCGTAAAATGACAAATATCCCGTCATTTTGCTATTGACATGTTGCCCCTTTCCTGCCATAATACTAGTACATTCGTTCGATGTACAATCGTTCTACTTGGAGGCCGTTATGGACGTCATGGAAAAGTTGGAAATTCTCGCCGACGCAGCGAAATATGATGCAGCCTGTACCTCCAGCGGCTCGGATCGGCCCCGGGCCGGCGGGGTCGGCAGCACTCTTTTGCGCGGTTGCTGTCACAGTTTCTCCGCCGACGGGCGGTGTGTCACGCTTTTAAAGGTACTGATGACCAACGTTTGTGTTTACGACTGCCAATACTGTGTAAACCGCAGCTCCAATGACCTGCCTCGGGCAACCTTTACCCCCAGAGAGTTGGCAGAGCTCACCATGGGGTTTTACCGGCGGAACTACATTGAAGGCCTGTTTTTGAGTTCTGCAGTAATCGTTAATCCAGACCACACTACAGAACGGATGATTCAGGTTCTGGCTCTCCTGCGGGAAGAATACGGCTTTTCTGGCTACATCCACGCCAAAGCCATTCCGGGTTCCGCCCCAGAGCTACTGGATCAGCTTGGGCGCCTGGCCGACCGCCTCTCTGTGAATATTGAATTACCCTCCGAGCGCAGCCTAGCCCTTTTGGCGCCAAATAAGCAGCGACAGAATATTTTATCTCCCATGCAGCAGCTGAAAACTTCCATTGAGATTTCTCGGGAAGAACGCAGACGATTCCGCCACGCCCCTGCCTTTTCTCCCGCCGGCCAGGCGACACAGATGATCATCGGCGCCACGGAGGAGAGTGATTTTCACATCATGCGCCTTTCCCAATCTCTTTACCGGCGCTATCAGCTCAGACGGGTTTTTTACTCCGCCTATGTCCCCGTGCAGGAGAGCAGCCTGCTTCCTTCCCCCTTAACTTATAAGCCACCCCTTTTGCGGGAGCATCGGCTGTATCAGGCGGACTGGCTGCTACGCTTTTACCACTTTCAGGCCGAGGAGCTACTCAGCGAGGACCATCCCGCCCTCAATCCCCTTATTGACCCAAAATGTAACTGGGCCCTGAATCATCTGGAGGCCTTCCCCGTAGAAGTGAATCAGGCGGACTACCGCACCCTTCTGCGTGTGCCCGGCATTGGGGTCACGGGGGCAAGGCGCATTCTGGAAGCTCGCCGCTGGCGCACCCTGGACTATGACTCCCTCAAAAAGTTGGGGATTGTTTTAAAGCGGGCTCAATACTTCATCACCTGCTCCGGCCGAATTACCGAAGGCCTGCGGGTGCGGCCTGATGGTATATTGCGCAATCTCATTGCTCTAGAGCAGCCCGCTCTGCTGGCCCATGAGCCCGAACAGTTGTCCCTCTTCAATTCCTGAAAGGAGGCGCCCTGCCATGTCCGCTTGGCCCCAGGTCACCTATTCCTATGACGGTACCTTCGCGGGCTTTCTCACCTGCGTTCTTGAGAGCTTCGCCGCCCGGGAGTATCCCTTTTACTTCTATCCCCCAGGGGAGGAACAATACAGCTTCTATCCTCTCCGAGTCATCGAAACCAACGAAGAAAAGGCCCTGCGGGTTTACCGGGGCCTGAAAATAAAATGCTCCCTTGGCCTTCGGCAGCTGGTGGAGCATAGCTTTCTCACCTGCCTGAAGCAAAAGGAGCGTCATATCTATGATTTTATCTACGCCAACATCTACGCCGGCCCTATCACGGACCTCACCGATCACCGATTTCTGATCCTCTCCGGAGCAGTGCGGCATCTACTGGGGGAGGCGGAGCAATACCGTGGCTTTGTCCGTTTCTCCGATCACGCTGGGGTTCTGATCGGAGAAATCACTCCAAAGAACAGGGTACTTCCTCTGCTGAGGCCCCATTTCTGCGGCCGCTTCTCTCAGGAGGCCTTCCTCCTCTACGATAAGACCCATAAGGAGGCCCTGTGCTACGCCGGAGGAGTATGGAAAATCGTCCCCTTGGATTGCCTGACCTTACAGGCACCTGACGAGGAAGAGAAGGCCTTTCGCAGCCTCTGGCGACGGTTTTACGATACCATCGCCATCGAGGCCCGACAGAACCCAAAGCTTCGCATGTCCCACATGCCTAAGCGCTTCTGGGGCGACATGACCGAGTTTCAGGACGGCTGAAGCAGTCCCTCCAAAAGCGTCTCCCGAGGCCGCAGCAACTCATCGGCAGTGTAATGGGTCAGGAGCATCACAGCGCTGTCCACCGCCTGATCCATGGTTTTCTCTAAGGCACGCAGAGGCTCGTCATAGTCCGCATTTAGCTTTTTCCGGTACAGCTTTGCCACATTGGTCATCTGGCTACAGAGAGCGCCCATACTGGCTAGCCCCATCCGATACTCCAGTGGTCTTATGGGATAGATCACCTGCGCAGCTAGGCGGCTAATACGTTCCCGATCCTCCACCTTGGGGACAGAAAACCGTTCTTCTCCGGCCTTTTCCAATAGAATCCAATCCAGGCCTACCTCCAGAGCGCGGTGAGATAGCCCCTGCTCATCCATCCATCGGTGGATCCAAAGATGGCAAAAATCATCCAGAACCATATGGCAGAGATAGCCTGCCGCAAAGCTCTTCTCTCCTGCGTTTCCCTGCTCCGTCATAGCCTGCAGGGTGGAGGCTGTCGTCTCCCGCCAATGGTTATGCAGGCGTCTGGAATGCACCAGCCCTCCGGGGATAAATAACAGAGGATCCGGCCCGTAGAGGCCGCTGCGGTAGGCCTCAGGGTCCTTCTCCACCGCCCGCCGGAGATGTCCAGACAGGCGATTGAAAACCCGCTCTCCAAAAAATTCGTGAGCGATGTAGTTTGGCATCCAGTCACAATCCTTTCCAAATTCCTTCCATGGTATGCGCACCCGTCCGCGAAAGGAACGGCCTCCCGGCATCTAAATGGGGTACTGCCGACAAGAGGAGGCAAACAGGGCATACAAAGCACCTGTCATGAATCAGAAAAAGCGCCACAAACTGCGGCCGCCTTCTTTGCTCAATAAACATAACACAAAATATTCTGCTTGACTAGTAGGAATTTCAGGAAGAAAGCGAGGAGGGGCATCCCTTCCTCGCTTTTACTGCCGCTATCGTCTTTATCCGCCCAAATAAGCCTTTTTGACCGTCTCATCTTCCAACAGTTGTGACGCCGGTGCGGAGGCAATGATTTTTCCCGTTTCCAGAACATAGCCGCGGTTGGCAATGGACAGGGCCATCCGAGCATTCTGCTCCACCAGTAGGATGGTGGTACCTGCCTGATTCAAATTTTGAATAATTTTGAAAATTTCTTCCACTAGACCGATGGCCAGCATCTGCTGCTCACCGCCGGACATGGTCCCTGCCACCTGCCTAAACCGTTCCTTTAGTCGGGGGAACAGGTTGTAAACCTCAAGAATGGAATCGTTAATTTCGTTTTTGGGACGGGTGTATGCACCCATTTCCAAATTTTCCTGCACCGTCATCTGCTGAAAAATCCTCCGTCCCTCGGGGCAGTGGGCCATACCCAAGCTCACCACAGCGTGCGGTCTGATGTTCAGCAGTGATTTCTCCATGAAAGTAATTTGGCCGCTTCTGGGGCGCAGCATGGAGGACACCGTCTGCAGGGTGGTGGACTTCCCGGCGCCGTTGGCACCGATTAGGGTCACTATCTCCCCCTCATTGACCTCAAAGGAAATGCCCTTGATGGCGTGAATGCTGCCATAGTAGACGTGGATATCCTCCACTTTCAGCATACTCATTTAGGCATCCTCCTTCTGTTTACCCAGATAGGCCTCAATCACCGCGGGGTTGGACTGAATCTCCTCAGGCGTACCCTTAGCGATAATCCTGCCGTAGTTTAGAACGGCGATCCCCTCGCAGATGTTCATCACCAAGCTCATGTCGTGTTCGATGAGCATGATGGCAATGCCGAAGGTATCCCGTATCTTACTGATATTCTCCATGAGCTCCGCTGTTTCCGAGGGGTTCATACCGGCAGCAGGCTCATCCAGTAGGAGCAGGGAGGGGTTCGTCCCCAGAGCCCGGACAATCTCCAGCCGACGCTGGGCGCCGTAGGGCAAGGAGCCGGCCCGCTTATCCGCCATCCATTCCATGTCGAAGATGGACAGCAGCTCCATGGCCCGCTCCCGGGCTATCTTCTCCTGCTTCCAGTAACGGGGCGTGCGTAGAATCCCGTCCATCATGGTATAGCTTGTTGCATTGTGGAGGCCTACCTTCACATTCTCCTCTACCGTAAGCTTATCAAAGAGGCGGATGTTCTGAAAGGTTCTGGCGATTCCCGCCCGGTTCACCTGCTCCGTGGACATCCCCGCAGTGTCCTTCTTGTCCAGCAGAATGGTGCCTCTGGTGGGCTGGTAGACCTTGGTCAGCAGATTGAATACCGTGGTCTTTCCAGCACCGTTGGGTCCAATAAGACCCGCAATTTCCGTACGACCGATGGCCATATTAAAATCATCCACAGCAGTAAGTCCGCCAAAGTCAATGCCCAGATGCCGCGCCTCGAGAATGGGAGTCTTGTCTGCGTCGCGCTCCGGAATTCTGTAGTCGTTATCCAGCTTTACCAGCTTGGTATTACTCATTTCCGGCACTCCCTTCTGCTTTTTGCTTCCTGCCTCTAAATCCGGTAAGCCAGAGGTCAAACCGCCGCGTCAGCTTGGCGCGCACCGCCTTGGCTTGATCATTGTTTGTAATAAGCATCACCAGAATCAGCACAATGGCGTAGATGAGCATACGGTATTCATTAAATTCACGCAGAACCTCCGGTAGCACGGTGAGCAAGGTTGCTGCAATGATGGAACCCCGCAGATTCCCCAGTCCGCCCAGCACCACAAAGACCAGCACCAGAATAGAGGTGTTGAAGTCGAACTTCTTTGCCACCACCGTAGTGTAGTTGAGGGCATAGAGCACACCGGCGGCACCGGCAAAGGCAGAGGCAGTGACAAAGGCCATCATTTTATACTTTGTTACACTGACGCCTGTAGACTCGGCTGCGATGCGGTTATCTCGTATGGCCATTATCGCACGGCCAGAGCGGCTGTTTACCAAATTCTGCACCACAAACAGAGTGATCAGCACCAGCACCACACCGGCAGTAAAGGTGGAAAGCATGGTGTAGTTTAGGGCACCCATTGGCCCGCTTAAGAGCACCTTGCCAGTCTCATCCATATTGAGACCTGCGCTGCTCATGCTTAAATGCAGGCCGCTCTTGTCCATGCCCACGTAGAACACGGTGACCAAATTTTTGATGATTTCCCCGAATGCCAGGGTGACGATGGCAAGATAATCTCCCCGCAAACGCAAGACTGGGATGCCGATCAGCACACCCATGATGGAGGCGGCAATGGCGCCCACCAGTATGGATAGGGCAAGGCGCAGAGGGCCATTAGAAATCATTCCCTGCAAGGCCACAGAGCTAATTACGCCGGAAAAGGCACCTACACTCATAAAGCCCGCATGTCCCAGACTTAGTTCACCTGAAAAACCAACCACCAAGTTCAGGGAAATGGCCATGACCACATAGGCGCAAATGGGCACCAGCTGCCCACGCAGCACGAAGCTGATTTGTCCGCCGCTGATCATGATCTGTATAATAAGATAGGCCACAATGACCATCCCATAGTTGATAAACGCGCTTTTGGAGGTGCGGCTCAGTTTTCGATTATTCTTCATCCCGTCACCTCAGACTTTCTCACGGGTCTTCTTGCCCAGAAGTCCCGTGGGCCGCACCAGCAGCACAATAATCAGGACAGAGAAGACAATGGCGTCGGATAGGGCGGTAGAGATGTAGGCCTTGCCGAAGATTTCAATAATCCCCAGCAGTATGCCGCCCAACATGGCGCCTGGAATGGATCCGATGCCGCCTAATACTGCTGCCGTAAAGGCTTTGATACCAGGCATGGCGCCGGTGGTGGGCATTAAGGTGGGATAGGCGGTGCACAGCAATACGCCGGCTACCGCAGCTAAGGCAGAGCCGATGGCGAAGGTGGTGCTGATGGTAAAGTTCACATTGATGCCCATCAGCTGGGCGGCACCCCTGTCCTCAGATACAGCGCGCATAGCCTTGCCAGTCTTCGTCTTGTTGGTGAAGGTGGTTAGCGCCAGCATGACGATAATACAGGTAACGATGGTCACCATGGCCACACCGTTAATCATCAGCTTGCCATCGAAAAGCGCCAGTGAAGGCACCTTTACCAGCGGAGGGAACACCTTTGGATCTGCGCCCCAGATCAAAAGAGCCGTGTTTTGCAGGAAGAAGGAAACGCCGATAGCGGTAATCAGCACCGCCAGAGGCGTAGCACCCCGCAAAGGACGATACGCCAAGTATTCAACCGTCATGCCCAACACGGTACAGACCGTCATGGCCATGATAATGGCCACAACCGGAGGCCAAGATAAGTAAACCGTGGCACAGAAGGACATGTAGCCGCCCACCATGATCACATCACCATGGGCGAAGTTTAGCATCTTCGCAATACCATATACCATGGTATACCCCAGGGCGATGATGGCGTACACGCTCCCTAAACTAATGCCGTTGATCAAATGGCTTAGGAAAGTCATTGACAAACACCTCATTACATTCTCTGAAAATATCTCTCGTAGGGGCAGAAGGATCCGGCCTTGCCCCTTTCTTTGTTCTCGGGAGTCTGGGAACCAATGCTCAAACCGCCATGTCTGGTGGGCTGGGCATCGGTCCCCAAATCATAGTGATTCTATCTGTATTGGCGACCACATCACATAGATTCCGGATCCGCAGGAGTCCGCCATTCCCACTTTAATCCAATTTATGAAACTCGCTTAACCTGAAAGAAAGTAAGGGGGTTGCCCGTCTTGGCAACCCCCTTACTCGTCTTGAATGACTCAGAGGGGCATTATGCTTACTGCTGAACCTCAGAGTAAGCGCCGTCCTTAATCTCATAAACCTTAGGATCGCGGGAGACTTCGCCGGTTGCGCTCCACACCATGCCAGTACCGGTGAGACCGTCCATAGAGAAGGACTCAGAGGAAAGGGTGGCGATCAGCAGCTCGCACAGCTCAGCAGCGCTCATGCCAGTGGGATCCACGCCGGCTACCTTGACGGCATTGTACAGTGCATATACGCAGTCATAACCGTCTGCTGCGAACTGAGAGGGAACCTCGTTGTAGGCTTCCTGATACTTGGCCACAAAGTTCTTGGTCAGCTCGTCCTGGGCAGTGGCTGCAAAGGGAGTCATCAGGAGCAGGCCCTCTGCCAGAGTCTTGTCAAAGCCGGCCATATCCAGAATGCCGTCCAGGCCGTCACAACCGAAGAACTTCACATCATACTGCATGGACTTCGCCTGGTTCAGGATCAGGGAAGCGGGAGTGTAGTAGATGGGGATGAAGATCAGCTCTGCGCCCTTATTCTTGGCGTCAGCCAGCTGCACGGAGAAGTCGTTGGCAGTGTCGTCGGTGAAGGTGGTCTCGGAGACGATTTCTAAGCCAATGGCTGCAGCCTCTGCCTTGAAGGCTTCATAGATGCCGGTGGAATAAGCGTCGGAGTTGTTGTAGATAGCACCGATCTTGGTGGCCAGGCCATTGTCCTTGATGAAGTCAGCGGAAACAACACCCTGCTTAGGATCGGTAAAGCACATCTGATACACGTTGTCTCTGCCTTCTGTCACGCTGGTGGAGGAGGCGGAGGGAGTCAGCATGAACACGCGGTCCACAAAAGCTCTGGCAGCAACAGCGTTGCAGGGAACAGAGGTAACGCAACCCACGATAGCCTGAGCGCCCTGGCCCATCAGGGTGTTGTAGGCGTTGACAGCCTTTTCGGCGTCATGCTCGTCATCCTGGGGATTGTAAACGATCTGGAAGTTGGGGTCCATGGCGTTGATTTCATCCACGGCGATTTTCGCACCGTTGTTGGCGTTCATGCCGTACAGTGCTGCAGGACCGGTGAGGGGGCCGATAAAGCCCAGGTTCAGAGTCTGAGCAGCGGTTTCACCATCACCTCCGGGAGCGGGGGCCGGCTCCTTGCCGCAGGCGGCCAGACCCAGGCACATCATCAGCGCCAGAAGAAGTGCAAGAATACGAGATTTCTTCATTTTCATTTTTCCTCCTTAAATCTACACATCAGGGTTGTTGACAATTATACCTATCCTGTCCAGGAATGTCAACCGTCATTTTGACCTACTTTAGCCCCTCTGCTTATCAAATCACGAAACCTCCGTTTGGAGAGAGAACCTGTCCCGTGAAAAAGCGGCCTTTTTCCGATGCCAGGAAAAGAATGGTTTCCGCCACATCCGCTGTGGTCCCAAGGGTGCCAAGGGGACATTCCTCCCGCAGGGCCTCCAGCTCCTCGTGAGACAGATTTCCATTCATTTCCGTCTCAATTACCCCCGGCGCCACACAATTTACCGTGATGTGGGACGGCCCTAATTCCTTGGCCAGGGCCTTTGTCAGCCCAATTACCGCCGCCTTAGAGGCGGAGTAAGCCACCTCACAGGAGCCTCCCACCATCCCCCAGACGGAGGATAGGGTGATGATCCTACCATCCTTTTGATGAAGGAAATGGGGCAAAACCGCCTGACAGCAGTGATAGATCCCATCCAGATTCACCGCAAAAATCCGCTGCCATGAGGTGTAGTCCAGATCCGTGAAAAGTCCCGTGGAACCGATCCCAGCGTTGCACACCAAAGTGTCAAGTTGACAAAATTCCTCTAACACACTGTCAACCATTTTTCCCACCTGCTCGGGGTCACTCACATCCGCCCGGATAGGCAAAATCCGGCACCCCTCCTCCCGCAGCGCTCTGGCAAGGGCCATGGCCTGTTCCTCGGATCGGTGATAGTTGAGGGCCACAGCGTAGCCCTCCCTGGCAAAGCGCCGGGCAGTTTCTGCGCCGATGCCTCGGGAGGCGCCGGTGATGAGAACACTCTTTTGCCTCATAACAACCTCACCGGGCCTTTCCTCAGACGTTAAAGCGGAAGAGCACCACGTCTCCATCCTGCATCACATACTCCTTACCCTCGGAGCGGACCAGCCCCTTTTCCCGGGCTGCCGCCATGGTTCCGCAGCGCTGGAGGTCTTCAAAAGCCACAATTTCCGCCCGGATAAAGCCACGCTCGAAATCGGAGTGGATTTTCCCCGCTGCCTGGGGGGCCCGCGTGCCTCTGGTGATGGTCCAAGCCCGTACCTCCTCCGGTCCGCCGGTGAGGTAGGAGATCAGACCCAGCAGTTCATAGGAGCAGCGAATGAGGCGATCTAGACCTGATTCCTGTATCCCCAGTTCCTCTAGGAAGAGCTCCTTATCCTCGGGGGGCAGCTCCGCGATTTCCTGCTCGATCTTCGCGCAGATGGGGAGCACCTGAGCGCCTTCCTCCTGCGCCAGTTTCTGGAGGGCCGTGTAATGGGGATTCTTCTCATAGCCCCGGGCAAAGGTGACATCATCCATATTAGCGGCATAAATCACCGGCTTGAGGCTCATCAGCTCAGAGGTGGCGATAATGGCCTTGTCTTCCGGCTCCACTTGATAGCTTCTGGCAGAGTTTCCTTCGTTCATATGCTCCAGCAGTCCCTCAAAGACCTCAATCTCCCGGAGAAACTTCTTGTCCCCCTTGACCGCCTTCTTCGCCTTGTCAATCCGCCGCTGCACCATTTCCATGTCGGCCATGATAAGCTCCAGGTTAATGATCTCCACATCCCGCAGAGGATCAGTGTCTCCTTCCACGTGAATCACATTCTCATCATCAAAACAGCGTACCACATGGACGATGGCGTCAGTCATGCGGATGTTACTGAGGAACTGGTTCCCCAGCCCCTCCCCCTTAGAGGCGCCCCGGACCAATCCTGCAATGTCCACAAACTCAATGACGGCAGGGGTATACTTCTTGGGGCTGTACAGCTCCGCCAGAAAATCCATCCGCCCATCGGGCACTGCCACAACGCCCACATTGGGTTCAATAGTACAGAAGGGATAGTTGGCGGATTCCGCTCCCGCATTGGTAATGGCGTTAAATAGGGTGCTCTTCCCCACATTGGGAAGTCCCACAATTCCAAGTTTCATGATTTGTTCATCCTCTTTTCATGCGCGGCAGCAACCCGTGCACCGCCGTCCCCGCATCATGTCTGCCCCGCTGAGCAGGCAGCTTTCTTACAAATATATTATTATAGTTGATTGCCTTATAAAAGACAAGCCCCTGTTTTTGTTCACTTTAGCCATCAATTCTTTTTTAATTTTCAGTAAATGGTGGTTTTTTCCCTATCTTTTTCTGGTCGATTATGCTAAAATGATGGGGATTTTCCTCGTCCGACTCCACTGTCTCCACTGCGCTCATTTTTCGAGGAGAATTCTGAGCTGCGCTGTTTGGCGCAGCGGAGCACCGCCCATGCTGCGGGAAAAAATTTTGTCCTTTTTTATTGAAGGAGTACCATACATGATGTCTACCTATGATTCTCTGGTCATCGGCGCGGGCTTTGCCGGTGCTGTCGCAGCCCGCGAGCTGGCAGAGCGCGGCAATCAGAAGGTTCTTCTTCTGGAGCGCCGCCCCCATATTGCCGGCAATGCCTACGACTGCCTTGATCCGTCAGGCATTTTAATCCACCAATATGGTCCCCACATTTTCCACACCAACAGCAAGCGCGTATACGATTACCTTTCCCGCTTTACCCAGTGGCGCGGCTATCAGCACCGGGTAGTGGCCGATGTCTACGGCCTGCGCATGCCAGTCCCCTTCAACCTAGATTCCCTCCGGCTGGCCTTCGGGCCGGATAAAGGCGCCCATCTGGAGGAAAAGCTTTTGTCCGCCTACGGTCCCGAACAGAAGATCGGAATCTTGGAGCTGCGGCAGAACCCTGACCCTGACTTGGCTCTGGTAGCGGACTACATCTATGAAAACGTCTTCCTCCAATACACCATGAAGCAATGGGGGACCACACCGGAGGAAATCGATCCCAACACCACCGCCCGGGTTCCCGTATTTCTCTCTCGGGATGACCGCTATTTTCAAGACACCTATCAGGGGATGCCCCAGGAAGGCTATGCCTCTATGTTCCAGCAGATGCTGGATCATCCCAATATCACGCTATGCCTTGGCGTCTCCGCAGAAGAGCGCCTGACCTTGGGAGAGACTTCCCTTCTCTTAGACGACAGTCCCTTCCACGGCCCTGTGATTTATTCCGGCGCCGTGGATGAGCTTTTTTCTTGTCGATTGGGCCGATTGCCCTATCGCACCCTAGATTTTAACTTTGAAACTCTCCCTTGTGAGTGGTTCCAGTCCCACGGCACCGTAAACTATACCGTAGAGGAGCCTTTTACCAGGATTACGGAGTTCAAGCACCTCACCGGCCAGCACAGCCCCCAAACAACCACTATTGTCCGGGAATTCTCTCGCGCCTACGAGGGTGAACCCGGGGACATTCCCTACTACGCCATCATTTCGCCGAAAAACCGCGCTCTGTACGAGTCCTACCGTACGCTGAGTTCCGCCTATCCTAACCTGTACCTGCTGGGTCGCCTGGCAGAGTACCAATATTACAATATGGATGCCATCACAGAGCGGGCGCTCTCCCTCTGTGATACGCTCCTGACTACCGTATAAGGATGGATACCTGCTATGAAGCTGATAACCTTTGCCGTTCCCTGCTATAACTCCGCCGCCTACATGTGGCACTGTGTAGATACCCTCCTCCAAGCCGGAGAAGATGCGGAGATTATTCTTGTCAACGATGGCTCCAAAGACGAAACGGGTGCCATTGCCGATCGCTATGCCGCGGAGCACCCCCATATGATTCGGGTGATACACCAGGAAAACGGCGGCCACGGCGAAGGCGTCAACCAAGGCCTACGCCATGCCACCGGTCTTTATTATAAGGTAGTGGACTCCGACGACTGGCTCAACGTCCCCGCTCTCCACAGCGCCATGTCCAAGCTGCGTGAGTTTGCCGCCATGCCGGAGCCCGTGGATATGCTCATCTGCAACTACGTTTACGAGCATGTAGAGGACAACTCTCAGAAGGTCATGGGCTATACCAACGTCTTCCCTCAAGATCAAATCTTCACCTGGGAGGACACCCACCGCTTTAATCCCACCCAGTATTTACTGATGCATTCGGTGATCTACCGCACCCAGCTGCTGCGGGACTGCGGTCTGGAGCTGCCCAAGCACACCTTTTATGTGGATAACATCTTCGTCTATCACCCTCTGCCCTATGTCCAGACCATGTATTACCTAAATGTCAATCTCTACCGTTACTTCATCGGCCGTCAGGATCAGAGCGTCAATGAGCGGGTGATGATCACCCGGGTGGACCAGCAGGTGCGGGTCACTCGGCTGATGCTCCGCAGCCACAATCCCCGGCTTGTCATGGTCACAAACCGGAAGTTAGGCCGCTATATGATGAACTATCTGGCTATGATGATGGCCATCTCCTCCGTCTTCCTGAATCTGGACGGCAGCCAAGCTGCACTGGAGGAAAAGGAGGCACTCTGGGATCATGTCCGTTCTCTGGATCCCTCTCTTTACCACCTCCTGAAATACCGCAGCTTTTCCGCTTTCACCAACTTCCCCGGCTATCAGGGCCGCCGCCTTTCGGTCTCTCTATACCGTCTGGCCCGGCGGATTTACAAATTCAACTAATCCATAGGAGCTTTTCCGGCAAAGAAAAACTTTTTTTGCGCTTTTTGCAGTTTTCCATTGAATTTCTTGTCTCTGTGCAGTACAATTACGTCTTGCAAAACTGCGGGAGGTGCTCTGTATGCTAAATATTGTTTTGGTAGAACCCGAAATTCCCATGAATACAGGCAATATTGCAAGAACCTGCGCCGCTACCTGCAGCCGCCTCCATTTGGTTCGCCCTTTGGGCTTTGATATCAGTGACCGAGCCGTCAAACGGGCGGGGCTTGATTACTGGCCCATGGTGGATCTCGCGGTCTACGACAGTTTGGAGCATTTGTTCTCTCTCCACCCCGCACCGGATCTTTGGCTCTCCACCACCAAGGCCCCCAGACCCTATACTGAGGCCGCTTTTCGGGACAACTGCTGGCTCTTTTTTGGAAAAGAAACCGCCGGGCTGCCGGAATCCCTCCGAGAGCAGTATTCCCAGCGCTGCATTCGCATTCCCATGCGGGAAGATGCCCGCAGCCTGAATCTTGCCAATTCCGTTGCCATTGTTACATATGAAGCCCTTCGTCAACTGAACTTTCCGCACCTCTCCGGCGAAGGAATGACAAGGGAGCCATAACCCCCGCGAGACGGCTTCCGAAAGGGGTTTTTCTGATGAATTATCATAAAAAAAGCATTCGTGACGTTGATGTTTCCAATAAAAAAGTTTTGCTCCGTTGCGATTTTAATGTACCACACGATAAGAAAACGGGTATCATTCAGGATGTCACCCGGATCGCCGAGTCCGTACCCACCATCCAGTATCTGTTAGAGCAGGGTGCCGCCGTGATTATCTGCTCCCATCTGGGACGTCCCCACGGCATCTGGAATCCCGCCCTCTCCCTGGCCTCGGTGGCGGGCTGCCTGCAGTCCATCCTTAACAAGCCCGTCCCCATTACCCGGGACGTGCTGGGTTCCGATACCAAGGCCCTGGCCGGTAACCTCCACGCTGGTCAGGTGATGCTCATCGAAAACCTGCGATTCCGTATTGAGGAGGAGCGCAATGACCCCCTCTTCTCTAAGGAACTGGCCAGTTTAGCCCATCTGTTCGTCTTTGATGCCTTTGGCGCGTCCCACAGGGCCCACTCCTCTACGGAAGGGGTCACCGAATATCTCCCCGCAGTGGCGGGCTTCTTGATCGAGAAGGAGCTGGCCGTGATGGGTGCCGCGCTGGAAAGCCCCCGCCGTCCCTTTGTCTCCATCATGGGCGGCTCCAAGGTCTCCGACAAGATTGGGGTCATCCGCAAAATGCTGGACACCGCCGATACCATCATCATTGGTGGCGGCATGGCCTACACCTTCCTGGCCGCCCAGGGCCATTCCATTGGCACCTCACTGGTGGAGACTGAGCAACTGGACTTTGCTCGGGAAATGCTCCAACTGGCACAGGAAAAGGGTGTTACACTTCTCCTCCCCACAGACCACATGGCTGCCAGCCATTTTTCCAAAGACGCCGAGCCCCATCCCGTGGATAACTGCAACATTCCCGACGGTTATATGGGCCTAGATATCGGTCCTTGCACCATTAATCTTTACAAAAACGCCCTAAAGGACGCCGGCACCGTGTTTTGGAACGGTCCTATGGGTGTCTTTGAGTTCCCCGCCTTCGCTAACGGCACCTTTGCCATCGCCAAGGCCATGGCTGAAATGCCCCAGGCAATCACCATCATCGGCGGCGGCGACTCCGCTTTTGCCGTAGAACAGATGGGCTTCTCCAACAAGATGACCCACATCTCCACCGGCGGCGGTGCCGCCCTGGAGTTTATGGAGGGGCTTTCCCTCCCAGGAATCGCCTGTCTGGAGGACGCGGAATAGACTCGGTCGACGTCGGGCCAGGGGAGCTCACATTTACTGGTGCCGGATGCTTTTGCACCCGATGCCCGAAGCCTTGTTGAAGAAAGGTTGACTGCTCACATCATGAACAGAAAATATAGGAAAACGATTATCGCCGGAAACTGGAAGATGCACAAGACCGTTTCCGAGACTCGCGCCTTTGCGGAGACTCTCAAGGCCTCTCTCCCTCGCGCCAAACGTTGCAGTATTGTGCTGTGCGTCCCCTATGTAAATATTCCGGCCGCCATGAAGATTTTGAAGGACAGCCGCGTCTCTGTGGCCGCTCAAAATCTCCACTGGGAGGAAAACGGTCCCTTCACCGGAGAGGTCTCCGCAGCCATGCTTGCGGAGCTGGGGGTGCGGTACGTCCTCATCGGCCACAGTGAGCGGCGGCAGTACTTCGGCGAGACGGATCTCACCGTAAACAAAAAGGCACTAGCCGCC
Source organism: Bacillota bacterium (assembly GCA_017861415.1). Classification (GTDB taxonomy): domain Bacteria; phylum Bacillota; class Clostridia; order Oscillospirales; family Oscillospiraceae; genus Evtepia. The sequence continues at coordinate 2,383 of JAGFXS010000017.1, read as the reverse complement.
CTGGGGGCCGGTCTGCGCCCCATCATCTGCGTGGGAGAAACCCTAGAACAGCGTGAACTGGGGGTTACCCCCGAGCTTATCGCCTATCAGGTTAAGGCCGCTCTCAATGGCGTCACCCCCGAGGATATGCGCCATGTGACCATCGCTTATGAGCCAGTTTGGGCCATCGGCACCGGCAAAACCGCCACCCCAGAGCAGGCCGGAGAGGTCTGCGAGGAAATCCGCGCCGTGCTACGGAAGCTCTACGGCGCCCGCATCGCTCGGGGGACCACCATCCAGTATGGCGGCTCCATGAACCCTCAGAATGCCCCTGCTCTTTTAGCCCAGCCTGATGTGGACGGCGGCCTTGTGGGCTCTGCTTCCCTGAATGTTAAAGACTTTTTAGAGATTATTTACGCAGCCAACCAGGAGTAACCCGCGCCCTTGCCCGGCAAGCACCGGCAATGGCACTGCCACCCCTGCACTCGGCACTTCCCATGATAATAGATTGAGGTGCGCTATGAAAACGCCAACCACATTAATGATTCTGGACGGATTTGGCCTGGGTTCCCCCGGCCCCCACAACGCCATTGCAGGTGCCAACACACCGAATTTGGATATCATTTTCGCCCGGAATCCCGGCTGCAGGCTGTCCGCCTCCGGTCTGGATGTGGGACTGCCAACGGGACAGATGGGCAACAGCGAAGTGGGTCACACCAACATGGGTGCAGGCAGGGTGGTTTTCCAAGACCTTCCTCGCATCACCAAAGCTATCGAAGATGAGAGCTTTTTTCAAAACGAAGCTTTTCTGGTTGCTGTGAAGGCCTGTCAGACAAAAGGCAGTGCCCTCCATTTGATGGGACTTCTCTCCGATGGGGGTGTCCATAGTCATATCAGCCACCTCTTTGCCCTGCTGGAACTGGCCAAAAACCACGGTCTCCAGCGGGTATACATCCATGCCTTTCTAGACGGACGGGACGTTTCTCCCACCTCTGGACTTTCCTATACCGCCCAATGCGCCCAGCACTGTGCGACCCTTGGAATCGGCCGGATTGCAACCATCATGGGCCGCTACTACGCCATGGATAGGGATACCCGCTGGGAGCGTATCCAGCGAGCCTACGACGCTATGGTTCTCGGTCAGGGACCTGTGATCCCCGATCCTGTGGCAGCGGTGCAGATTTCATACGATCGGGGAATTACCGATGAGTTTATGGAACCTGTGATCTGCGATCCCCAGGGGCGAATTTCCGCCGGGGACAGCGTCATCTTCTTTAACTTCCGTCCGGACCGTGCCCGGCAGATCACCCGCGCCCTGGTGGATACGAAGCTAACCACCATTCGGCGGCCTGAGGGTGTCTTTCCTCTCACTTTTGTCTGTACCACGGAATACGATGCCACCATGCCCGGCGTGCTGGTGGCCTATCCCCCTGATAGCCTGAAAAGCACCTTTGGCGCCTACATCAGCGAGGCGGGCCTTACTCAGCTGCGCATTGCCGAGACAGAGAAATATGCACACGTCACCTTCTTCTTTAACGGTGGGGTAGAGACACCATACCCCGGCGAGGATCGGGTTCTAATTCCCTCCCCCAAGGTGGCCACTTACGATCTCAAGCCTGAGATGAGCGCCTTTGAAGTGGCAGCGGAAGCCGTGCGCCGTATTGAACGCGGCATTTACGATGTCATTATTCTTAATTTTGCCAACTGTGATATGGTGGGGCATACCGGCTCCTATGAGGCAGCCGTCCAGGCCGTGGAAGCTGTGGACGCCTGCGCCTTTGCCGTGGTGGAGGCCACCGCCAGAATGGGCGGTATCACTCTCCTCACCGCCGACCACGGCAATGCCGAGGAGATGGCAGATGAGACCGGCGGCCCCATGACCGCCCATACCACCAACCCCGTCCCTTTCTATATCATCGGGGCGGACGTGCGCCTGCGGGATGGGCGCCTTGCGGATATTGCGCCGACCATGCTGGATCTGATGGGCCTGGAAAAGCCTCCGGAGATGGACGGCAGCACCCTTATTTTGTGCAATCAGTGCTGACGGGAGACCCCGTCAGCACGATTTATAACCTGAGAAAAAAGGAGTCATGCGTATGAGGCAGATTATTGAAATCACTGAGGTTTTGGGTAGAGAAATTCTGGACTCCCGAGGCAACCCCACCGTGGAAGTGGAGGTCTATCTGGCAGACGGCACCATGGGCCGGGCCGCCGTGCCCTCCGGCGCATCCACCGGTATTTATGAGGCCTGTGAACTTCGTGACGGCGATAAGAGCTGTTATCAGGGCAAGGGCGTCTCTCAGGCCGTTTCTAACGTGAATACCGAGATAGCTGATGCTCTTTTGGGTCAGAACGTGCTGGATCAGGCCGGTATTGATCGATTGCTCATCGACCTGGACGGCAC
>JAGFXS010000086.1 GCA_017861415.1 Bacillota bacterium | reverse complement strand
CTGGACATGCGAATGAATCAGGACGACGCCCTCACCGCCTACACGGTGGTGAATCGGTGGTCCTATGAGGAACTCAGGCGCATCCTGTACCAATACGGGGAGGAACGCTATGCACCGGCCATCGCCTCGGCCATTTGCCGCAGGAGAGAAGAACGTGAGATCGCAACTACCCTAGAACTGGTGGACACGATAAGAGGGGCTATGCCAGCTGCCGCACTCCGGGAAAAGCAGCATCCGGATTTCACGGCTTCGTGCCGGTGGACGTCTGGCGGTGATTTCGTTCCATTCCCTAGAGGATAGAATTGTGAAAACCAAACTGGCCGAAGCGGCCAAGGGTTGTACTTGCCCCCCAGAGTTTCCTCTTTGCGTTTGCGGGAAGAAGCCGCTGGTGAAGCTGGTGCAGAGGAAGCCCATTCTGCCGGGGGACACAGAGCTAGAGGAAAATCCAAGAGCCAGAAGCGCAAAGCTTCGTGTGGCGGAAAAGCTTTGATGAATGCAAAAAAGCGTAAGATAGAACGGGTGAAGGAATTTGTTTTTGACGGTGCTTGCGCCTGATAGCGAGTTTCATCCATGCCCGGGAGATTATAGGGGTGAATGTAGTGGCGGTAAAGAAAAGAAGATATGATGATAGCGCTACCTCTCGATACCCGCAGAGATATGAGTATGACGGAAATGCAGCGCGCAAGCTGGAAAGGAAAGAGGCCACGCCCCAGCGGAGGGAAGACCGTCGGGTTGTCAAGAAGGCCAAGGCGAGACCTGAGCTTGTGGTGCGTGAGCCCGGGAAAGTGGCACCCTTCACGGTATTGGGTCTTTTGAGCGTCTGCCTGATGGTGGTATTCATGCTTCATCAGAATGCCGGTTTGGTGGTAATTAATGACACTGCCGTGGAGCTGAAGCGTGAACTGACCAGCCTTCAGACCGAAGGGGATAAGCTGGTAGCTCAATATGAGCTTGCATACGACCTCCAGGCCATTGAGGAGGAGTTTCTGGCGACGGGGCTGATGGTGAAGCCCCAGCAGGGTCAAGAATATGTGTTAGAACTTACTGCACCGGATACGGTGGAATATTACAAGACCGCCGGCTTTGGGAGCAAGCTGCTCTCCGGGGTTGGGGAAATCTTCTCCACCATCGGGGCATATTTCTAAGCAAGCGATACATACGATGAAGAGAGAAAGCCCAAAGGCGCAAGAAAAGTAAGGTTTTCTTGCGCCTCCAATCTATCGTTGGTCAATTCCTGATGTCCCTGCCATGCAGCGGGGGCGATGCGGCCATCAAGGAAGGTGACATAGGATCATGAAACCAGACAAACGTCCGGGAACAGTAGAAAAAACCCCCAGACCCAACACGATCATCATGAGAAGAGTGCTGATTCTGATGGCGTTATTTGGTATAGGAACCTTTCTTCTTCTCTTTGGAAAACTGTGGGAGATTCAGGTTATCAAGCACGATCAGTACGAGGAAATTGCCGTCCGCCGGCAAACTAGCGACATAGCGGTTTCGGCGAACCGGGGCAAGATTACCGACAGCAAAGGTTCTACGCTGGCTATTAGTACCTCAGTGAACAATGTGATCTTGTCCCCCCGGGATGTGAAGAAGAATAAATTGGATGAAGATCTCATTGCCACGGGGTTGGCACAGATCTTGGGTGTGGATGAGGAAAGCATCCGAAAACGGTTAGCGCGGACCAATTCTGCATGGGAAAATGTAGCCCCAAAAGTTGAGGATGACGTAGCGGATCAGGTTCGGGCGTTTATTTCCGAGAACAAACTCTCCGGTGGCCTATATTTGACTCCGGATAGCAAGCGAAAGTACCCATCCTCCTCCTTGGCGGCGCATATCCTGGGTTTTGTGAACTATGACAATGTGGGCGCTTACGGCCTAGAAGCCGTCTATGAGTCGGAGCTCTCCGGCGAAAAGGGACGCATCGTCACTGCGCGCAATGCGGCGGGCACGGAGATGCCTACGGGGTATGAAGCCTATGTAGACGCCCAGAGCGGCTATAACCTGCAGCTTACTATAGACTCTACTATCCAGTACTATCTAGAGCGGACCCTGGAAGAAGGCGTTCAGCGTTTTGATGTGCTGGAGGGAGCCTTTGGTATTGTCATGAATCCCAAAACCGGGGCCATTCTGGCCATGGCCAGTAGTCCCAACTATGACGCCAATAACTACGGTACTGTCAAGGACGCGCAGCTTCTGGAAAAGATCAATACACTCAAGGCTGGCCTAGACGGAAAAAAGGCAGCACTGGCAGAGGTAGAACTGACGCTTTCCCAACTTGCCGGCTCCACAACGGTTGAGGGAGCTGTCACAGGGCAAGAGGCGGTGGCGGCCATTCGGGAAAAGGCTGCCGCAGAGCAGGAAAAGGAAATCCTGGAGGACGAGATCACCACCCGGGAGAGCGAATACCAGGCAGCCCTGCGGGATGCCCAATTGACACAGTGGAGAAACAAGGCTGTGGTCGATACCTATGAGCCGGGCTCGACTTTTAAACCCATAGTAATGGCGATGGCACTGGAGGAAGGTGCGGTTCACATGACCGATACCTATTACTGCGGTGGCTCCATAACCGTGCCAGGCTGGCCCGAACCCATTCGGTGCCATGTCTATCCCAGGAGCCATGGCACCCAAAATCCGACTCAGGTGCTGATGAACTCCTGTAACCCTGCCATGATCCAGATCGGACAGAAAATTGGCACTAAGACGTTTTACAGCTACATCGAGGATTTCGGCTTATTGAATAAAACTGGCATTGACCTTCTGGGCGAAGAGCGGGGTGACTTCTGGAGTGCTGAGGAATTTGGCAGCAATCTGGTTTCCCTTGCAACAGCTTCCTTTGGACAGCGCTTCCAGGTGACACCCCTCGGTCTCATTACCGCCCTGTCCTCGGTGATTAACGGTGGGCATCTTATGGAGCCCTATGTGGTCCAGTCCGTTACCGATACAGAAGGGAACGTGGTACGCTACCGGGAGCCCAAGGAAGTGCGTCAGGTCATCAGTCAGGAAACCTCCGACACCGTGCGTGCCATGATGGAGCAGGTAGTGAGCACGGGTACCGGTAAGAATGCCAAGGTGGAGGGCTATGCCATCGGCGGCAAGACTGGTACCTCCCAGACCAAGGAAAGCGGCCATCTGATCACTTCCTTCGTGGGCTTTGCCCCGGCGGATGATCCGGAGTTCATTCTGCTGCTGGCCTATGACCACCCGAAACCTGCCAGCCCCGGGGCCAATACCACCGCGGGCGGCTACTACATCAGCGGCGGCAATATGGCGGCTCTCATGGCCGGCGGCCTTATGGGCGACATCCTGAATTACATGGGTGTGCCCAAGCAGGGCGCGGCTGCAGCGGCAGATAAAGAAGTACCCAATCTCGTGGGCAAGACCTTGGAAGAGGCCAAGTCTACGCTGCAAGAGCAGGAGCTGTCCTGGAAGGTGCGGGGTGACGGCGCCACTGTAACGGGACAGACGCCCAACCGGGGCGCATTCATCCCAGCCGGCAGCACCGTGATCCTCTATATGGACGAAGAGAAGGGTGAAAGCAAGGTGGCAGTGCCCGATGTTCAGGGTAGGACATATAGTTCGGCCAAATCACAGTTGGAAGGCAAGGGCCTTTACATTAAGGCGCCCGGTGTAGATAACGCCTCCAACATGGTGGCCTTCAGCCAATCCATCGAACCCGGAACCATGGTGGATCCCGGCACTGTCATTGAAGTCCGGTTCCGGGACAACAACGTAAAAGAGTACGCAAACTGATCCTGTGGATGGAATACTCGGAGGTGAGCGCTTGGACTTATCCCAATTGCTGCAGGGGGTAACCCTGCTGGAGGACCATATCGGTCAGGATGTTGAAATCACCTCATTGAGCTGTGACACGAGAACCTTAGAGGCGGGGGCTCTTTTCGTGGCCCTGCCCGGCTATCGCTGGGACGGCAGTGACTTTATTGAAGAAGCTTTGAGTAAGGGCGCTGTGGCGGTGCTTTGCGCCGAGCCGCCCCCAAAAGCGGGGCCTTGGCTCGTTGCAGAGGATCCGAGAAGAGCGTTTGCACGGCTATCCGCCAACTGGTTTGGCAATCCTGCCAGGGAACTGACCCTTTTGGGGGTCACAGGAACCAACGGGAAAACTACCACCGCTTGTCTTCTGAAAACCATGGTGGAGCAGGTGGTAAACACCAAGGTTGGGCTTATCGGCACCAATCAGAATATGGTGGGGGATCGTGTGTTGCCCGCCGTGCGCACCACTCCGGAATCCTATGATCTTCACCAGCTGCTACGTACTATGGCGGACGAAGGTTGCACCCATGTGGTAATGGAGGTTTCCTCCCACGCCTTGGTATTAAGCCGGGTGGAGGGGTTGTTCTTCAAGGCGGCCATCTTTACCAATCTGACCCAGGATCATCTGGATTTCCACGGCACCATGGAAAACTACCGAGAGGCCAAAAGTCGCCTGTTTCAGCAGTGTGAAACGGGAATCTTCAATCTGGACGACGAGGCGGGGCGTCTCTTTGCGGAAACCGCACCCTGCAAGCGCTATACCTATTCTGAGAACAAGAAGGAAGCGGATCTTCTGGCGGAGAATATCCGCCTGCGGTCTGACCGAGTGGAGTTTGAAGCGCTGACCCTTGGTGCCATCAACCGGGTGCGCCTGCCTATACCCGGAGGCTTCACCATCTATAATGCCCTGGGGGTCATTGCCTGCGGATTGGTGCTGGGCTTCCCCCTCCCCGCCATAGCGGGATCATTAAGCTCTGCTTCCGGCGTAAAGGGGCGGATCGAAGTGGTTTCAACCCCCGCGCCCTACACGGTAATCATTGATTACGCACACACCCCCGATGCCCTGGAAAACATCCTCCTTACCACTCGGGACTTTACCGAGGGACGGCTGGTTTGCCTTTTCGGCTGTGGTGGTGACCGTGATCGGACCAAGCGTCCCATCATGGGTGAGATCGCGGCAAGCCTCGCTGATCTGGTGGTGCTGACTTCGGATAACCCCCGGACGGAAAACCCGGAGGATATCATGAGGGATATAATGGCAGGGATACCCGAGGGAACGTCCATGATCTGGGAGCCAGACCGACGGCAGGCCATTCGCTTGGCTTTGGGTCGAGGTCAGCCAGGAGATGTGATCGTCCTAGCTGGTAAGGGTCACGAAACCTATCAGGAGATCGGAACCCAAAAGTTCCATCTGGATGAACGGGAAGAGGTAGCAGCTTATTTCTGCGAAGTAGCTCCCGTAGAGTGATGGATTGCAATGTGCCGGCACCCTGTAAGCAGAGCGCCGGCACATAGAGAAACAGATAAGAGAAAACCACGGAGGTGCAACCTTATGCTCGTAAAGCTGGCAATCACTGCGGCAGTTGGATTCCTGCTCAGTATACTATTCGGGCGGATTCTGTTGCCGGTACTACGCCGGCTAAAGGCGGGACAGTCCATCAAGGAAGACGGGCCTACCTGGCATATGTCCAAGCAGGGCACGCCCACCATGGGTGGGATTATGTTTATTTTGTCTACGGCGGTGGCGGTGCTGCTCATGAATTGGCCCGCGCTGAGGGCCGGGAATTTCACTTCCCTGTTCGTGCTGGTTTTTGCTCTGGTATTTGGTGCCATCGGTTTTATTGATGACTATGCCAAGGTAAAAAAGAAGGAAAATACGGGACTCTCGGCAGCGCAGAAGTTTTTGCTCCAGCTGGTGGCGGCGATTCTCTTTGTGATCCTTCTGCGTAATGTGGGAAGCCTCAGTCCCAACCTGTATATTCCCTTTACCGGAGGAGAGCTAAAGCTCACCTGGCCGGTTTATATGGCCTTTTCCGCCATTGTGATGGTGGGA
>JAGFXS010000085.1 GCA_017861415.1 Bacillota bacterium | reverse complement strand
CGAAAACGTTTTCCCGCCTCTTCAAAAACCAATCCCTGCACCTGGAGCATAGTCAGTGCAGAGAGCACTCGCTTGGCGGGAAGGCCAGTGGCCTCAATGACATCATCCGCCGTGGAAAGCTTGCCTCTCAGAACAAGGAGAATCTCCCGTTCGTCATCGGTAAGTGCCTCCGGATCCTGAATAAGATCAATTACCACTGCCGGCTCCTGGAGCGTTTCCTCGGGCACCCGCTGAGGGCTCTGCCGAGCCTGAGCCGTTGGTGCCACAGGCTTCCATGTATCTTCTAGGGGCGGTCTTGGATGAATCTTATGTGGATAGGTATGCTCATATTCCTCCAGAATATCCCAAGGTTCCAGAACCAGCTTGGCTTCTCCTCTCTGGATCAGCCGATTCGGGCCACGGCTGAGCGACGCATCCCAGTTCCCTGGCACAGCAAACACGTCCCGATTTTGCTCCAAGGCTCGTCTGGCGGTAATCAGCGCGCCACTGTGCTCATCTCCCTCTACCACCACGGTACCCAAAGACAGTCCGCTGATAATCCGGTTTCGCACCGGAAAATGACTGCCCTCTGGCGGGGTCCCCGGAGGATATTCGCTCACCAGTGCACCGGAGAGGGGAATATCTTCATAGAGGCTTTCGCTACTTTTGGGGTATACCACATCAATGCCATTCCCCAGCACAGATACCACCCTTCCTCCTCCGGTGAGGGCTCCTTTCAGAGCAGCACTATCCACGCCTTGGGCTATTCCGCTGACAACCACTGCACCTTGACGAGCTAGGCCCATGGCCAATTTTCGGGCCGCCAGCTCTCCATAGGGCGTTGCTCTCCGGGCACCCACCAGAGCAATGGCCAGTTCCTCATCTATCTGGGGCAGCTGCCCCTTTACATAGAGAACGCAGGGCGGGCGATCAACCTGGCGTAGACGCTCCGGGTATTCCGTATCCTGCAGGGTGAGCACCCGCAGGCGCAGCCGTGCACAATCTTCCAGGATACCCTCCGCCTCTTCCAGGCTCTTCTTACGCAGTCCTTGGCGAACACTTTCCGGCAGGCCGGGAATCTCCTCATAGACCCGGTCCTCCGCCGCGTAGGCAGCTTCCGGAGATCCAAACCTCTCCAGCAGCTCATAGGCACCCAGACCGATTGTCTTGCCGAGATTGGTCAACCAGATCCAATATTTCAGTGCACCCACGATCCTCGCTCCTTCCTACCTTTCAGTTTTCCGCCGACATGACCCACAGGATCACAGAGGCGGCGGTTGCTGCATTTAAGGACTCACAGCGGTCCCGCATGGGGATTTTCAAAGTTCGACTACAGGTGGCCAGCACCTCCGGCGAAACCCCGCGGCCCTCGTTGCCGATCACCACCGCACCTCTTGTAAAAGAAATGCGCCGTAGGTCCTCCGCATCCTCCCGAAGGGCAGCTGCCCAGAGGGGCAGATTATTCTTCGCCAGTCGCTCCGAAATCTCGGGAAGCGTCGCTTCCCATAATGGCAGTCGGAAGCAGGCACCCATGCTACCGCGAAGAGTTTTAGGACTCCAAGGATCGGCGCAGCCGGGTAGTAGGATCAGTCCGTCCGCCCCGAAGGCATCCGCCGTGCGCCAGATGGTACCCACGTTCCCCGGATCCTGTAGCCCGTCCAGCACCAGGTACCGGCTGCCGGACAATTGCTCCGGCAAAGTCATGTCAGGCATTCGACACAAGAACAGTAGCTCCTGTGGGGTTTGGGTATCAGCCACGGCGTGGAGAAGGTCCCGGGGCACCCGTACCCGGCGCACACCCGCAGGCAACTCCGGCAGAGAGCCTGTCCCTTCTGATTCCAGAACCACTGTGATCTCAGCCCCCCACATGAGGGCCTCTTTTAACATCTTCGGGCCTTCGCAGACCATTTCCCCCGCAGCGCGGCGCTGTTTTCTGTCTGCTACCAGCTTTCGGATATGGGTCATGAGGGGATTACTTCGACTTGTGATCTCTTCCATGGATTCTCTCTTTCAATGGGTTTTGATGCACAACAGCATACCGGCAGGATTTGCCGGTATGCTGTCCATTTACTATTCCAGGGGTTTCATGGTGGGGAACAGAATTACATCCCGGATGGAGCTACTGTTCGTGAGCATCATGACAGTCCGGTCAATGCCGATTCCCAGACCGCCAGTGGGCGGCAGGCCATACTCCAGGGCAGTGATGTAATCGTCATCCATCATGCCGGCTTCATCGTCCCCGCCCTCCCTGAGCTCCACCTGTTTCTGGAAGCGCTGCCGCTGATCAATGGGATCGTTGAGTTCGGAGAAGGCGTTGCCCATCTCGCTGCGGCAGATAAACAGCTCAAACCGTTCTGTAAGGCGTGGGTCCTGGGGGGACCGCTTGGCTAGGGGGGACACATCCACAGGATGCATGGTAATGAAGGTGGGCTGAATCAGCATGCCCTCTACCTTCTGATCAAAGCATTCAAAGAGCGCGTGGCCCCACGTAGGCTCCACGCCGTCCATATCAATGCCCCGGGCCTTGGCCGCAGCCACAGCCTCGACATCATCAGTAATCGCCATGAAATCGATTCCCAGATGCTCCTTCACCGCTTCCGCCATGGTGAGTCTGGGCCAACCGGGGGCCAGATTGATTTGTTCCCCTTGCCACTGCGCCTCATAGGTGCCCAGAAGCTTCATCGCAGCACCGGAGAGCAGTTCTTCAAAGAGGTCCATCATATCGTTAAAGTCGGCATAAGCCTCGTACAGTTCCACGGTGGTGAACTCGGGGTTATGCTTGGTATCCATACCCTCGTTACGGAAGATACGGCCGATTTCATAGACCCGATCCAGACCGCCCACCACGAGGCGCTTTAAGTGCAGCTCCGTGGCGATGCGCAGGTACATGTCCAAATCCAAGGTGTTGTGATGGGTAATAAAAGGCCGTGCGGTGGCACCTCCGGAGATTGTGTTGAGCACCGGCGTCTCTACCTCCATATAGCCCCGATCGTCCAAAAAGCGCCGGAGATAACTGATGAACTGGGAGCGCACCTCAAAGGTGCGGCGCACATCAGGATTCACAATGAGGTCCACATAGCGCTGACGGTAGCGGGTCTCCACATCAGTGAGGCCGTGGAACTTCTCAGGCAGCGGCAGTAGAGACTTGGATAGCAGAGTCACCTGGTCAGCCTTCACGGAGATCTCGCCCCGCTTGGTCTTGAAAACCTCTCCTTCCACCCCGACGATATCACCGATGTCGTACTTTTTAAAGGTGGCGAAAGCTTCCTCACCCAGTTCGTCAATGCGGACGTAAAGCTGAACACGCCCTTCCTTGTCCTGCAAATCGCAGAAACTGGCCTTACCCATGCCACGTTTGGACATAAGACGACCCGCCACGGAGACCTTTTGTCCCTCCATTGCGTCAAAGTTCTCTTTGATCTGGGCGCTGTAGGCCGTCACCGTATACTTAGTAATGGAAAAGGGATCTGTCCCGGCTTCCTGTAAGTCCCGCAGCTTATCTCTTCGAACCTGCAGCAGCTCGGACAAACTCTGCTCCGGCTCCTGCGCAGGATCGTTTCTCTTCTGTTCTGCCATTCCTGTTAGCTCCTCACCTTTGTATCTCCAAAATTTGATAATGGATGCTTCCCGCAGGAGCCTCCACCACTACGTCGTCACCTTTCTGCTTGCCAAGGAGAGCACGACCAAAGGGGGATTCCTCTGAAATCCGTCCGCTCATGGGGTCCGCCTCCTGAGAGCCAACGATCTGATAGCTCTCCTGCTCCTGAAACTCTGTGTCCAAAACCAGAACACGGCTGCCCAGTCGGATATACTCCGATTCGCCACCCTGCTCCTCTTCTTGAATTACAAGGCTGTTAGCCAAAATATTTTCAATTTCGGCAATGCGAGAGTAAAGCCGTCCCTGCTCGTTTTTCGCCTCATCATATTCACTGTTTTCCGACAGGTCGCCAAAGGAACGAGCCTCCTTGATCTGGTTGGCCACTTCCCGCTCTCTGACGGTCTTCAAATAGTTTAGTTCTTCTTTGAGTTCCGCATAGCGCTGTGCGCTCAGCTTAAATTCCTTCGCCATATCGAACACCTTCCTATTAAAACTGTATCGGATTGTCACTAAGACTCCGGATGCAGACGCGCCTGTCAAATCAGGTGACGCCCGTCATCTTAGAGCGCCGGGGGAGCAAACAATCAAAATAAAAAAGCAGGCCCGAGGGCCGCCCCACGGCCTGACCGTATGGCTTTTTTATCCTTGCATTTTGCTGCTTACTTACTATCGGGTCAACCGCTGGCGGAATACCAACTAGGTTCTGTTTTCTTTTATAATATAGTATGAAACCAAGTTTAACATGTTTATGTATTATATTTACTTTATATGCATCTGTCAAGGGGGGACCTGTGGAATTCTCTTCCACATAGGCCCCCCTTGACAGTCAGTTTTTCTCCAATCAAACAGGTCGCCGCCAAACCAGCTTTCTACTGGTTTGCCTTCGCTACAACCACTCCCCTCGCTCTACTTCAGGGCGGAAATAGCTGCCTGGATTTGAGGGTCGGAAGCGGGAGACAAGTTACCTTGAAGCAACAGCAGGTACTCTTCAAGATTCAGCTCCAACGGAACATCAGGAGCGATTCCCACACCAATCAGGGAATTTCCGCTACCGGTGAAGTACCGGGAGGTAGAAATGCCCACGGCACTGCCGTTCTTCAGAGGGAAGAGCTGCTGGGCATACCCTTTGCCGCTGGTAGGTTCCCCCACAATCACCGCTCCTGCGGATTCCTGGAGCTCCGCCGCAAAGAACTCCGCTGCGCTGTAGCTCTCACCGTTCACTAGGACGGCAAATGGCACATCGACAGCACTAGCGTCAGAGGTGTATTCCTGTTCTCCGCCTTCCAGATCACGGCTAATAAAGATGACTCCCTCCGGGAGGAGATAGTCCAGTATTGCAGTCATCTCCTTCACATAGCCGCCGGGATTGTCTCGTACATCAAAGACGATTTCCTTAGCGCCTGCATCCAGTAGAGCCTGTACGCCGATTGTAAACGCCTCGCTGCTGCCGCTGTAGAAGTTACGCAGGCGCAAAAGGCCCACATTCCCCTCCAGCATCTCGTACTCCACCGGGTTGGAGTAGATCTCCTGCCGCATCACCAGAACGTTTCGCTCTTCGCCCTGAGCATTCATAATGGTCAGCTCTACATTGGTGCCCGGTTCGCCGCGGATCTTCTCCACTGCATCGTTCCAATTGTTTTCGTTCACAGGATTCCCGTCTACCGCTGTTACAGCGTCTCCCTCCTGGAGCCCAGCGTCCTCCGCAGGACTGCCCTTTTCTACGGAGATAATATGAATGGCGTCCAACTGAGTGCGTGAAATGGTTACACCGATACCTGTATAGGAATTGTTGCGAGTCGCCATGACATGGTCATAATCTTCCTGGCTGAGGTAATAGGACCACCGATCCCCCAGGGACTCCACCATCCGGTCCAGTACCATATCGGTCACTTGATTCCACTCATAGTCCCCTACAAAGTGGCCCCGGATCACCGACATCGCCTGTAGCACGCTCAGGCCATTCGCACCCAGCCGGATCCAAAAGGTGCCTACCGTAAGGGTCATGCCCAAAAATAA